>JAGLTN010000373.1 GCA_023135255.1 Planctomycetota bacterium | reverse complement strand
GATCAGCTGGTTGTTATGATTTCAGGCGGAGTTGCTGAAGAGACCTCAGCTGAAGTAAAAGTTGCAAATTCAAAACAAAAGTTCAACGAAGTTCTAACTGAGCTGCAACCAGCTTATATGACTATGGAAAATGAAGACCCCAATAAATTCGGGCTTCTGACGCTGGTTGATAAGCTTAAAATTAAAATTGATACACTCAATGAAAACAACGCTGCTTCTGATGCGGCACTTGCCGACCTCCAGAACAGATTCGATGACGCAATTGTTGAAACTCAGGAAAAAGAACAAAAGCTCATCGCAGAAAAGGAAGCTTACCAGCAACAAGTAGCTTCTGTGAAGCAGGACTATCAGGACCTCAAAGAACTTACGCAGCAAACTGCTGAGCAGCAGGTTAAAACTTTAATGGCTCAGTGGGAACAAGCACGAAGCGAGCGTGAAGGCATCAACCAGGAACTGCTAAAAACACAAGCAGAACTGAACGTTGCTCAAACAAGGCTGCAGAAAACCCACAAAAAACTGGCTGACATAGTACCGGATCCGGATTCAGATGTTGCAGCATTCACAACCGATGCACGCATAATCCTTATTGATGACATGACAAAAACTGTTCACATTGATATCGGTGCCTCTGACCATGTATATAGAGGGCTGACTTTCGCAGTCTATGACAAAAACCTGCCTATCCCGAAAGACGGAAAAGGCAAAGCTGAGATCGAAGTCTTCAAGGTTGGAAAAAATATCTCATCTGCAAGGATTATCACCTCAAATATAAAAAGACCTATCGTCCAGGATGACTTAGCTGGTAATGTTATCTGGGACAAAGATCAGTCAAATACATTTGCTGTCTATGGCACATTCGATCTCAATGGCGATGGAAAAACTGACTATGACGGCGATGAAAAGATCAAAGCTATGGTAGAAAAATGGGGCGCAAAAGTATCTGACGGAATTACTGTCGATACCGACTTCCTCATCCTCGGAAGCGAACCGGTTGCCCTTAGAAAGCCAACATTCG
>JAGLTN010000372.1 GCA_023135255.1 Planctomycetota bacterium | reverse complement strand
AGCTGTAAACCTTCGCACAGCCGTAGGGGCTGCGTGGATAGAAGGGGGTTTTTTCTGTTTGTGGGGTTTCGAGGACTTTGCCGTACATTTCGCTGCTTGAGGCTTGGTAGAATTTTGCGGGATTTTTCATCGAACGGACCGCTTCTAATAAACGAAGCGTACCAATAGCGTCTACATTTGCGGTATAGATCGGCATATCAAAACTTACACGCACATGGCTCTGTGCTCCGAGATTGTAAACTTCGTCTGGTTTTATGTCGTTCATTATCATCGACAGGTTGCTGCCGTCAGTCAGATCGCCGTAAACAAGCCTTAATGCGGGTTTATTGTGGGGGTCCTTGTATAAATGATCGATCCGCCTGGTATTAAATGATGAACTGCGCCTAACGATTCCCCATACATGATAGCCCTTTTTCAGCAAAAATTCTGTCAGATATGACCCATCCTGGCCTGTTATTCCGGAAATCAGCGCTTTTTTCATAAATTATTGCCTTTTTTCTAATAAATTCGGCTTATTTAAGGCTGTTAATAATTGCCTGCAGAGCATCATCAAGGGTTGTTTTAGCCTGCCAGCCGATCGTTTTATTTATACGCCCCACATCAGGGACGCGACGCATCATATCATCAATCGCCTTGCCATAGGCCCGCTCGTAAGGTATGAAAACCTTTTTGCTGCTACTGCCTGTCATTTTTATAATTTTATCAGCGAGCTTTTCAATAGTTATTTCTTCATTTCGGCCGACATTATACACTTTTCCAGCCGATTTGCCATTATTCATTAGCCCAACCACCGCATCGATAACATCGCTAATATAACAGAAACATCTGCTCTGTTTTCCATTTCCGTAAATCTCTACAGGCGCACCAGTTAAGGCCTGCCGAACAAATCTTGGCACTACCATCCCGTATTGGCCGCTTTGCCGAGGGCCTATTGTGTTAAAAAATCTGCATATCACTACGTCAAGGCCGTATTGGTCGCAAAACGCCAGGCCTAAAAATTCGTCTATCGCTTTACTGCACGCGTACGACCAGCGGGAAAGGTTTGTACTTCCGAGGACAATATCGTCATTTTCGCAAAATGGAATTTTTTCGCTCTTGCCGTAAACTTCGCTGCTTGAAGCAATCATTATTTTCCTCTTATACTTATTGCACAACTCAAGCGCAATTTCCGTTCCTTCAATATTAGTCTTTATCGTATGCACAGGCCTGTCCGCGATCAGCTGAACTCCAACCGCCGCCGCCAGGTGATAAACACAATCGCATTTCTCAACCAATCCATCCAAAACTGATTCATCGCGAACATCTGCCTCGTAAAATTCAAAGCTGATATTGCCCTGGAAATCAGCAATATTTTCCAACCTACCCGTGCTCAAATTATCAACAACAACAACTTCCTGACCGCTGTTTAAAAGTGCCTCAGCCAGATGCGAGCCAATAAAACCAGCCCCGCCTGTAATCAATACATTCATTCGCTTTACTTCCCTGTACCTGTAATAAAATTAAGTGTTAATATGCTAAACTATAAAATGCGATTTATCAATACCTGCACTCCGTCCCCGTCAGCTGCAAAAAACAGCTTCCAAGCCCTCAAAAGCATTATTTTCTCTGGTTTTAAACGATTTCTAAGGATTGTCCGAAAAAACTCGTTTTGCTACCTAAACATCGGCAAATAAAGAACATAAGCTTTAAAGCAATAACTGTATCAAGATTTTCTCAAACACCACCACATACTGGAGTAATATACAATTTTCACGTCCCATAAGTTCACAGCTACAAACATTAATCGTTGTTAAGTTATCGGACTCAATTGAACCTCAGACCAGACTATACCCTTAAGGGTAGTAAATGCTCGCGAATAAAGTCGTAACTTGTTATTTTTAAGTTATTTACCCGCGGATAAACGGGGAAA
>JAGLTN010000371.1 GCA_023135255.1 Planctomycetota bacterium | reverse complement strand
AGCCTGCTCGGCACAAGAAAATCCCTCGCCCCTTCAGGAGTGCTCTTAGCAAGCATAGGTGTCTCGATTTCCCAAAATCCCATCTCGTCAAAAAAGTCACGAGCCAGCTTAGTTGTTCTATAGCGTGTGTAAAGCTTATGCTGCATCGCAGGTCTTCTAAGGTCAAGATAACGGTTGGTAAGCCTTAGCTCTTCAGATGTTTTCTCAGCCTCAGCAATTTCAAAAGGCGGTGTCTTTGAGACATTGAATACCTCAACATTTTCAACCGCAACTTCTATCTCACCTGTCACCAGCTTAGGGTTGCTCATTCCATCAGATCTTTTTTGAACGACTCCTTCAACGCCGATTACCCATTCACAGCGAGCACTTCCTGCTGTTTTATGTGCCCCCGGGTGCAATTCAGGATTAAATACCAACTGCGTAAGCCCCTCTCTGTCACGCAAATCTATAAAAACAAGGTTTCCGTGGTCGCGGTAAGAGTGTACCCAACCTGTCAAAACTACCTTTTTACCCTCATCAGCTAAACGAAGATCTCCGCAAGTATCTGTTCTTTTCAACATCTTAAAAACTTTCAAAAAGCAATAAATGTAAAGCAAGTAAACGTATTTTTATCAAAAAAAATAGCACGAAAATAGCACGGTAGCTTAAAATCAGCTCAAAGTCAATAACATACCTTATTTAAAGGCTTTATGTTGCATGAAAATAGTCAAATATTTGACTAAAACACCTGAAATTTAGGTGCATAAGAAACTAAAAGCTTGATTTTTGTTTAAAATATGGTAAAATGTTAGAATAGTTAAGTAATTAGTAAACAATAGTCAATGCGATATTTTAGAAGATAGACCAGGCTGCTTTGCTCGTTTAAGCTATAATATTTTCTTAAATTCAAAGAGATGTATTGCTATTGGGAGTTGTGGTTGTTTCAGCAGTTTTAACCCTGTAAAAAGTGGCATTATCGGACGGATTCCCGATATTAATATTAAATAGAGCACTTTAATATTTTCTGTTCGCATTTAGGTCATCGTGAGGACGACACTGGCAAAGAAGATTGCACAGCGATATTGAAATATCGCGAGCAA
>JAGLTN010000370.1 GCA_023135255.1 Planctomycetota bacterium | reverse complement strand
CGTCTTTGGTGCCGTATATATTGTCAGGGCCATTAGCCTCGACAAACAGCGGATTGTCAATAATATTGCCTGTTCCGGCATGGCCGCCTTCGATACAGCTATAGTTCACTGTTGACGTTGAACTGTCAACATTTTTAATTTCAGTACTATTACCCCATAATATACAATTGTCTATGGTTGAATTGCTAAAATCTTCGTTGAATATCCCCCCGCCTTGTCCTGCAATGTTGCCACTGAAGGTGCAGTTGGTTATAGTCGAATCGACGTGCCAGAAGTTGCTTATTCCACCGCCGTCTCCGTTTGTTTCTTGCGCAAAGTTGCCACTGAACGTGCAGTTGGTTATTGTCAGGTTGCAGTATTCCCAGCTAGATATCCCGCCGCCGTGGTATGCTTTGTTACCGGTAAAGGTGCAGTTGCTTATCGTTGGGTCGCAGTTGTCAAGATTGTACAGCCCGCCACCGAAATTTATTCCTTCGTTATCGGTAAACATACAATTGCTGATATTTGGGTTGCAGTTGTCCCAGTTAGATATTCCGCCGCCGCGTTCTGCCGTATTTCCCATGAAAATGCAATCGGAGATTTCAGCGTGAGCGCTAGTGGAGTTGCGGATCCCTCCGCCCTGGGCCTGATCGACAAGACCGTTTTTGCTCACCACGTTAGCGCTAAACGTGCATCTTGTAATAGATGGGCTGCATTCAAAATTACTTATTCCGCCGCCGCGTCTTGCTGTATTTCCTGTAAAAATGCAATCGGTAATTATGGCGTCGCCGCCAGTGGAGTTATGTATTCCTCCCCCGAGGTCGCCTGAAGTGTTATTAAGAAAGTTACAGTCAGTAACTGTTGGCGTACTGGCTTCATAGTTAGCCATTGCACCTCCGCGACCGTCGGTAGTGTCGGTTGCTGAGTTGTCGCTGAATGTACAGCCTGTTACGTTCGGGTCGCTGTCATCGTTGTACACCCCTCCTCCGCGGTAGACTGCTGAGTTGTCGCTAAACGTGCATTCTGTAATAGATGGGTGGGAAATATAATTACTTACTCCGCCGCCGTTGAGCGCTGTATTTTCTGTAAAAATGCAATCAGTAATTGTAATATTACTACCAGTGGAGTTATGTATTCCCCCGCCGAGGTCGTCTGATTCATTAGTGAGGAAGCTACAGTTAGTGACAATTGGACCACTACCTCCATAATTTGCCATCCCACCACCACGATCGTCTGCTATGTTTTCGCTGAAAGTGCAGTTGCTCACCGTTGGACTGCCATCATTATTGTACATCCCGCCGCCTACATCGTGTGGCCAGGAAGTGTGGTCAGCATTGCCGCCTGTAATGGTAAAGCCATCCAGCACTGCCGTCGAATCCGTCCCGCTGCCGACAACAACATGATAGCTGTTGTCGGAATCGTCATCAACCGTATCAATATCACCGCTGAGTATTGTCTCGTACAATTCGATATCACGCTCATTAGGGTTATCTGTGCCATATCCCGCATAACCGCCGTACAGTTCAACACCGGTTTTCAACTCAAAAGAAATTGTTCGGGTAGTTTCTGTTGTAGGCTTGTAGGTTCCTTGCGCTACATATATTTGGTCACCACTTGAAGCATCAGACAACGCATCCTGCAGGGATTGATAAGCCAGGTTCCAACTGGAACCATTTCCGCCACCAGGGGCATTGTCATCGACATAGATAGTGTCTGCAACGGCAATGCTCCCTGCTGTGGTAAATATGAATATACAAACGACCACCCATTTCTTGAGATTTGTTTTTTTTCGCATTTTTATCCTTCAGATATTAGTTTATATTGCCTGTTCAGATTTTTTCCAGGCTATCTGCGAGAAGAATCAAGAGCTACAGTTAGTAACACGGCTCCTCCTTTGGAGTACCCCGAAAGGCTATAAGATTATCTAAGCTACCATAATACTACTGGTTATACAAGGAAAATCGGCTTTATGAGGAGATCGAAAATAAAGTGATCCTTAAAATGTCGTTGTTCTTCGTTAAATTCATGTCACCATTTTGACACTACACATGCAGTTTTCTACCAATTTGAGCATCTTACGATATGTGTTTTCAGCCCAAAAATACCTTTTTATCAATACTGCATAGCAAATAAGGTTAGGTTTTACTGTTATATTTTGTGTTTGGTCTTGTCACACACCGATATCAGCAAATTACTAATCATTTCCACATGACTTTTTATTTGGGATGTGTTATATAGACTGCTTTGATGAATTTTACAGGAATCAAAGTAATGGCACCAGAAAAGGCAGTTAAATATTTTCATGGTAAAGAGCGTTATAATTGTGCTCAGGCGGTTTTAAAGGGTTTTGAAGAAAGTCATAACGTCCAGCAGGAAAAAATAGATGAATTCAAGGCTTTTGGCGGCGGCAGAGCTGATGGCGGATTGTGCGGAGCATTGTTTGCCGCTAAGGCGCTCGCTAAGGATTCGACCGATGCTGAAAAAATAGAAGCTGAATTTATAGAACTGGCAGGGGCCTTAAAATGCAAAGAAATACGCAAAATCGCCAAGCTCCCTTGCAAAGAATGCGTTTTTACCGCTGCAAGTTTACTTAAAAAGATCGATGGGTGGGGGAAATAAAGTTTCAGATTTGAGTATTTTGCCCTTGTAGTCGTGCTACAGTAGTATTAGAATTAATAGCGATAAGACCAATATAGGCCTGGGGAGCTTTTAGTTGATTTTTGTGGCTAAAGGCTGAGAGTTCGCAATCGCGATTACCCGATAACTTGATCAGGTTAGGACCTGCGTAAGGATGGCAAAGCGATTTTGAAAAGCACTCCTTTTGCGGGAGTGTTTTTTTATTTTGGTTTGAAATGGTATCTATAGCAGAAAAATTAGTAAATGCTACGGTGGGCGTAGCTGGGCTGGGCGGGCTGGGCTCGGTTGTGGCTGAGTGCCTGCTGCGCAGCGGAATCGGAAAGCTTATAATCGCTGATTTTGATGCCGTTGACAAAAGCAACCTCAATCGTCAGCGGTATTTTGCTGACCAGGTCGGTAAATTGAAAGTCGAAGCTGCTAAGGAAAACCTGCTCAGGATAAATCCAAAGGCTGTTATAGAAAGTTATAATCAAAAAATCACCGCTGAAAACGCACCGCGAATATTCGCAGAAGCTACTGTCGTGGCTGAGTGTCTGGACGAGGCTGAGCAGAAACAAATGCTTGTTGAGACGATTTTAACTAAGACGGATAAAGCAGTCGTTTCCGCAAGCGGGATAGCTGGTTTTGGAGACAGCAATTCTATAGAGACAAGACGGATGTCAGATAAGCTTATCGTTTGCGGCGACTTTGAAAGCGGCATTGATAATAACAAAATAGTTACCGCTGGCAGAGTCGGCATTGTTGCCTGTCATCAGGCTAACGCGATAGTTGAGTTGATAGTATACCCTTAAGGGTAGTAAATGCTCGCGAATAAATCCATAGTTTCTTATTTTTGAGTTATTTACCCGCTGATAAAGCGAAAAATTTAATTGGGATTGGTATGATATGGCAGTATTGAAGATCAACGGTAAAGAAAAAGATTTTGATGGTTCGCTGCCTGCGACTCTGAGCGAATTGCTCATAGAACTTAAAGTAGATGCCGCTACGGTAGTTGCGGAAGTTGACGGCGAAATAATTGAACGTGAAAAATTTGGCTCTTTTAGTCTTAAAGAAGGGCAAAGTATTGAACTGGTACGTTTTGTGCCAGGAGGTTGAATCGTGGATAAGTTGAAAATAGCAGATAAAGAATTTGATTCGAGATTGCTGGTTGGTACGGGTAAGTTTGCATCTAATGAGCTGATGGCAAAAGCGATCGAGGCAAGCGGGACGCAAATTGTCACCGTGGCTCTTCGC
>JAGLTN010000037.1 GCA_023135255.1 Planctomycetota bacterium | reverse complement strand
TTGGTTTTATTATAATTTTTCTTTTCGGTCTGATAACCAACATACCTTTTGCGGGCGAATTGCTGGTCGTTTTCTTTTTGCCTTTACAATTGTTAGCAGGCGGGATAATGACTTACCTTGTGGTAGGTGCGGTTGCGGGCTTTGCTTTGATGTTCCCTTCAATAGCTTATGATGGTGCTGACAGTTTTGATGCTATGAATCGTTCGTTAGGTTATATATATGGAAAACCTTTGAGACTGGCATTTTATGCGATCATCGCAACGGTTTACGGCATAATCTGCTATATGTTTGTGCGTCTTTTTGCATTTTTGATGCTCGTACTAACTCGCGGTTTTATGCAAATAGCAATATTTACAGACAATCGAGCTCATGATGCCGGTAAACTCGATGCAATCTGGCCTGCACCTTACTTTACGAATTTGTTAGGAATACCAGGGATGGTTGAAACAAATTGGTCGGAAGGTATTTCAGGTTTTATTATAAGATTGTTTGTACTTTTAATCAGCGGAGTGGTTGTTTCTTTTGCAGTAAGTTACTATTTTTCAGTAAGCACTGTGATTTATTCCCTTATGAGGAAGCAGGTTGATAATGCCGATATCCATGAAGTTTACCTTGAAGAAGATGATTCAGAAGCTATTGACCTGACAACAGAAGACGAGACGAATGTTGAAAATGAGGACAAAAGGACAGATAGCACGGAAGATGAGCAAAATAGTACGCAGTGAAAGGTAGATATAGTAGTATAGTAACATATCGCAAATGACGATATTATAATTGTTATAGAAGAAAGATTATAAAACAGAGACGCTTAACTTATGCCCGATATTGACGGAAAAAAACAGGCCGACAAGGTAAGTCAGCCACAATTGGTCAGCAGTCCAAATATAATGCTTAAATACCGCAGGCTTTTAATTATTTTAGCTCACATTGTTATATTTGTGCTTTCATTGCTGGGATCTTTTTTGCTGGCACATAATATGCAATTCAGACATGACTGGCTTATCAAGCAATTTCCAGTCCTTGCGGGAATCATTATCCTCATAAAACTTCCGATATTCGGTTTTTTCAGACAATATCGCGGTTGGTGGAGATATGTTGGAATATCTGATCTAACGGGGATTCTTCGCGCATCGCTTATAAGCACACTTGTAATAGTAACATTATGGTTCGTTGTCATCCTTCAAATTGATGTAATCCGAAGAAATCTTGCAAGCGTTGCAAATGTCGCCAACAGCGTTTTTCTGCTTGATATGGCAATAACATTCATGCTGCTTGCAGGAATACGAATGATAATCAGGCTTTACTATGAAGAATTCAGAACGGTTGAAAGCCAGAGATTAAAAAGATTTCTTATAATTGGTGCCGGCAATGCCGGAGAGGCCCTTCTGCGAGAGATTCTCAGGATGAAGATGGTTGAGTATGAGGTTATAGGATTTATAGATGACGACCCGCTGAAGAAGCACATCCATATCCACGACATACCGGTTCTTGGCACTGTTGATGAATTGCCCGGGATATGTGAGGAACGGGCGATAGAAGAAATTGCAATCGCTATGCCTTCAGCAACCCAAACCCAGTTAAGGCATGTAATACAGGTCTGCAAGGGTACTAAAATAAGATTCAGGATGATCCCATCTATCACTGATATCGCTTCCGGTAAGCTTAAAGTCTCTCAGATAAGAGACGTTGATATCAATGACCTTCTGGGCAGAAGTGTTGTCGAGCTTGATCTGGATCTGATCGAGGATTTTCTTAAGAAAAAAACCATCTGCGTAACTGGTGCTGGCGGATCGATC
>JAGLTN010000369.1 GCA_023135255.1 Planctomycetota bacterium | reverse complement strand
AGGTGGTTTCTGTTTTTGATGATATGATCCGCAGATCAGTGCCGGGTTATGCAACGGTTATTGCGATGACAAAGGTTTTTGCTGAGCAATATGCAATCGCCGGCAGTAATTGTTATGACTTAGGCTGTTCGCTGGGGGCAGGCACTTTGGCAATGCGAAAAGGTATCGAAGGCCGGCGCTGTCAAATCATAGCGGTTGATAATTCCCGCGCTATGGTCGACAGATGCAAAGAGATAATCCAATCTGACATCAGTGATGTTAAGGTTAATGTTACACTTGGTGATATTCGTGATATCCAGATAGAAAACGCCTCGGTCGTAGTGCTGAATTTTACTTTGCAGTTTCTTGAGCCTAAGGTTCGAGAGGATGTTATAAAGAAGATTTATAATGGAATGATCCCAGGCGGGGTGCTGGTGCTGTCTGAAAAGATTGCTTTTGAAAACGATACGGAAAATAATTTTCAGATAGATATGTATCATGATTTTAAAAAGCTCAATGGCTACAGTGATACGGAAGTCAGCCAGAAAAGAAAAGCCCTGGATAATGTATTGATACCGGATTCTTTGCCGAGTCATTTTGATAGACTTGCAGGCGCCGGCTTTGATGAATATTATATGTGGTTTCAATGTTTCAATTTTTGTTCAATGGCAGCTTTTAAGACATGATAGACTACTGCGAATTTTTAAATAGATTAAAAAGCATTGACGAACTTGACGGCTTTGCAGATTACATATCGCCGAGAATTACAGATGCCTGGCAGCAGCTTAACAATGGTGATTTGTCGAAATGGCAGCACGCGGTAAATTCTTTGCCGGATGTCAACCCGTCACGGATAGATATTAATAACGATGCGATAGCTATTGGTTATCTGGGCGATTGCGATGACAAGACCAGAGCCCGCCTGAAAGAATCACTAATGCAGCTGCACACCTGGCGAAAGGGGCCTATAGATTTTTTCGGCATAAGAATTGACACCGAATGGCAGTCCTACATGAAGTGGAACCGCCTTAAAGACAAAATTGCACCATTGAAAGACAAGCTTATTTTAGACGTAGGTTGCGGCAACGGCTACTATGGTCTAAGGATGCTCAGCCAAGGCGCCAAAGTCGTCGTCGGGATCGATCCGCATTTGCTGTTTGTAATGCAGTTCCAGGCATTTAATAAATATATCAAAACAGACGCTGTCTCTGTGCTGCCTTTCAAGCTTGAGGATATGCCCACAGATACACCTTGCTTTGATACCGCTTTTTCGATGGGCGTTTTATATCATCGCAGATATCCCATAGACCATATCAGCAGACTTAAAAATCTTATGAAACCCGCCGGTCAGCTTGTCCTTGAAACTTTGGTAATTGATACTGACAAAGACGAAATCCTAAAGCCGAAAAAAAGATACGCCAAAATGCCGAACGTCTGGCAGATACCATCGCCATCGGTTTTAGTAAATTGGCTCACCCAGGCAGGCTTTCGTAATATTGAAGTTGTAGATATCACCCGCACCAGCCACGCAGAACAAAGAAGAACGCAGTGGATGCAATACGAATCCCTGGAAAATTACATAGACAAGAACAACCCCAACCAAACCGTCGAGGGCTACCCACCCCCAACAAGAGCAATAGTATTAGCCAATAAATAATTTCATCCAACTAATCACTACCGCTAAACTAAGGCCCTTTGAGCCACATTTCCGCCAGCACTGCCAAATCCGCTTCGTCGATGGCGTTGTCTGTCGAGAGGTCACAAACACTGTTATAATTCTCATCGCCATCAATAGTCAGCCAGGCCGTTGCCACAGCCGCAAAGTCATACAGGTCAACCATTGCTGAACCGTCAATGTCACCAAACAGCCTGTGGAATTCTATAGTATGGAAACCGTCATGGGGATTGCTGTCGCCGTCAAGCAATATCGTACTATCAGCAGCCGTGATAGAATTACAATCAAGGCGTAAATCATAAGTATCATCTGGCAATGACGAGGCAAAAGATAAAACCGCCCACAGTGTATTGGGGTCATAGCTAAATCCAATGTCATTGATATCCACAAACGTATAATTTGTGGTTCCCTGCAATTGTATATCATCTTTTGTTATTGTGACATCTCGGCTGAATTGCAGCTCAATTGTTTTAACATCCGAACGTTGCTTTTGCCCATCAGCTATCCTTACAGACTTGACATATACAGGGTCTAAATCGCCATAAGCTTCGAGTTCCATTATCGTAGTGTAACTATAGCCCCCCCCCGCAGTGCCGATTATCCTGATTGCAACACCAACCGTTGGCGCAAAATTAAAAGCTATTTTTTGGTACATTTTGCATCGATCCAGATTAGGCGTCATTTGTAAATCAGCAGGCGATATGAATTTTCCATCACTTAATATCTCTACGGTTAGATATTCAAAGAAACCACCATCAGATTCGTCATCTTTAACGTATGTATTAATCCCCCTCCAATCAATGTCTCCCTCGTAAAAAATAAGGCTGTCAAACTTTACAGGCTCTGAGAAATTGATTTGATACCAATCGATTCCTGGCCTTGCACTGGGGTCGGAGAGATAGCTGTAGTATGGTTTGTGTCCATTGTAGCTATTGTCCGTTATCCCATCAATGATCGAGTCAAGATTTCTTCTGTCATATGAAGTCAAATGATATTCGACTGCTGCACTGGTACTGATGCCTATGCCTGCTTCTATCGCCGCAGCAACTAATCCCTTCGGACCATTCGGATCAGGTTTTTCTGGTTCAGGTACAAAATTAACATCAGGTATATGGTATATATTAGGATCATTGCTATCTGTCCAACCGCCATTTTCAAGGATATTTTGGACTGCCAGGCTGGTAAGTCGCGAAGCAATACTTGTTATATCCTCGTACTGTGGTCGATAAAAGTTTGGGTCAGGCAAATATGGCCTATAAACGTTCTTGTAAACATTTCCGCATATAGCAGGGTTTGTCAAATCCGAAGGTAATCCGCTATAGCCTTCTATTATACCGATAAGCCCGCCGGCGGTTGCCGGATTACAGTCGCAGTCCCAGCCGGCTAAAACTCCTATCTGAACTGTCTGTTTGAAATCTCCCTGACCATACAGTATAGCAAGTGTTGTGGCACCGGCGTTAATGGCCGATTCAAGCCAGTTGTAGTAACGCCCATAGCTATAACTACCTTGATAGTAATCATAGAGTTTTCGGCGTGCATCACGCCAGTCCAGCTCACCGTCGTTTATGTCATCGAGATACCAGTTCAGTACATCACTAACAACCTGATAGGTTCTGCTGGTTGTTGGAATGGCTGCAAGGCCCTGATTCACAAGCGTTACGACATTAGGTTCAAAAAATGCGTTCGCATACATCGCCGAATAAAACTGTGCGGCATGAACAGGAAATCCTTCATTAGAGATATGTGCAAATTTTCCGGTAAGATCAAGGGCTTGCTGCACTAAGCCGGGAGAGATCGCACCAAGAACCTCGGTTGTTATTTGAGAATCAATCGAATACCAATGCTCGTTGTA
>JAGLTN010000368.1 GCA_023135255.1 Planctomycetota bacterium | reverse complement strand
TACTGGTTCAATCCGCTGCTTTGGCTGATAAGAAAGCAACTGCAGAATCTAAGGGAACTGTGCTGCGATGCTACTGTTGCCAAGATACTCAAGGAAAAGACTTTCAGCTATCGTGAAACCTTGCTGAAAACAGCACGTCAGTTATTAGCTGAACCAGTAGATCCGGGTTTGGGGTTATTGGGGCTATTTGAAAACTCTAATTGGCTCGTTGAAAGGCTTAAATGGCTTGAGAGGAAAACGTGGAAGAATCGAGGTTTGCGAATCGCCAGTATATTTGTTCTGGTCTGTTTGATGGCTACTTGTGTTATTCCTATGGCAAAGTTTGACCCGGGTCTTCCGGGATTGACTATCAAAGGCAGAGTTACCGATACTGCGACAGGTGAGCCTATAGCTGGGGCAAGAATTTATGATGACCCGTATGGACCGGGACCTGATTGGCAGAAAATTGAAAGAGGCTTTTATGCACCCAACCTGCCGCAGTGGGGAGCAATTACTGATGCAAATGGTGAATATGCGTTCCTGACCTGGCACGAACATCACAGTTTTAAAGTGGAAGCCAAAGGTTATGAACCTGACCGGGGGACTTTGTATAGCAGCCACTTTTCTATCCCAACGAAAGATATAGAGGTTTTCGACTTTGCTTTGAAAAAGGGTGAGGGTGAAACTGATGTTGAAGTTAATGCTGTTGTTGGAGGAGTTGATAGTAGTGACAGTATTGGCAGGGTAAATTTGCCGGTGGGGACCAGAGGTGTAGTGACAGGTAAGCATGGCGATGCGATATATGGCAGTGATATAAAGTATTCTCCGTTGATGTACCTTGGTAGAGTTAACAAAGATCAGGGTATTGAACTGGTCGACAGAAATATTTACTACAGTCAACATACGATACCGATTGTAAAAGTAAGAGTTTTGAATAAGCTTTATGCGGCTGTTTCGGTTGGGACTGTGGGCTGGGTTTCATTAGCCTGTACTGATTTTTATAAAGCATTTGAGCAAAAATCGGATGGGGAACTTCCGGGTCGTTTTAAGGAATTAAAAAAGGAACGAAGGAAAGGGACGGTGTCTTCTGCCCAAGATCACCTCAGCAGTAAAGTATCCAAAAAACTGGTAGAGGTGTTTGGAGAGCAAGAGCGGGGTGAACGGTCGGAGGTTAGCCTGGATGATGATGTGGTTACTGGGGATGGCAATATTGATGATAGTATTGGCAAGATTAATAAGCCGACGGGGACCAATGGCGTAGTGGTGTCTGAATACGGAAGTACGATGTTTGGAAGTGATATAAAATATTCGTCATTGATGCATCTTGGTGATGTCAGAAAAGGTCAGAGAATTGAGTTAGTTGACAGCAAGGTTTATTACAATCAATTTACGATACCGATTGTAAAAGTGAAAGTTTTGAATAAGCTTTATGCGTCTGTGCCGGTTGGGACCGCGGGTTGGGTTACATTAGCTGATACTGATTTTTATAAATGGTTTATGCAAAAATCGGATGAGGAACTTCCAAGTCATTTTAAGAAATTAAAAAAAGAACGAAAGAAAAGATCTTTGGCTCTTGCTGAGGAACGCAGGGCCAAGAAGGCATCTTCTGGTGAACCAGTGGAAGTATTAGAGGTAGGTCAGGATGGTCAAAGCGGTGCAGAATATAAAGCTGCTTTGCCTAATGGTGCGGTCGTTGAGCTGGTAGGCGTATGCGAGCATCCAAGCGAAAGCAAGCAGTGGTGGAAACCGGACGGAGAACTTATTGATTTACCGTACGAAGTTGGAGGTAAAATTATTGGACCTTCAGAAGGGTACCAAATGTTGGATTTGATTGCGGAGATTACTACTAAAGAACAAAATCCTGCAGTGAAATTTATCACTCCCGGAGCAATACGTTCAAGTACAGGAAGAAATGTCGTTATAAATCAAATGAATGTTAGTGACTTGTGGTCATATCGGTTCAAGATAGATTCTATACTCAAGACTGCGGATGTTAAGGCAGGTGTGGCGTCAGGAGAATGGAAAACAATATCCACCATAATTTCAAGTTTTAAAAATCTGCAAAGAAATGATACAGATTTAGGCCAAGTTGAATGGCTTAAGGCGATTGAAGAAAATGATGAGGTAATCATCTATGCATCAAATAACTTTAGCGACAAAGCACAATTTCGAATCGTAGCAGAAGATGTCATAGGAAGAATCTATCCAGCTTATACGAGCGATTGTAAAGGTAATGCAGGATTGATGAGTTGTGAGTATAAGTTTCATCTAAGTCCTAAGAAAGCAAAGAAGTTTCTGTTCCAGACCCGACCATACGAATGGACTGAGTTCAAAAATGTCTCGCTCAAGCCTAATTTTAAAACTGATGTACAAATTGAGGGGGAATGAATGGGGGCAGTGTATTAGTATTGCTGGGGGTTGTCTGGTTTTGTTTGTTTTGTATAATGTTTTTATGCGTGATGTTGATGAATTATTTTTGGCTCTTGGGCGGAGTAAGTTTCGTAGTCGGTTTCGGCTTAAGGAGAGGGATGCGGAGTATTATAAGGAAAAGGGGCTTGAGGTTATTCTTGAGCATGGGCGGGAATTTATAACACAACGGCTTGGCCAGGCGAAGCCTATTAATGATGGTAAGCAGACGCCTATAAGGAATCATCCGTTTTTTGTTGCTCAGCATGCTACGGGGACCTGTTGTCGGAGGTGTCTGGAGAAATGGCACGGAATAAAGAAGGGGGTTGAGCTTAGTGAGGGGCAAATCGATTATATCATTTCAGTAATTAAGCGATGGCTTACGGAGCAGGATGTTGGGCTTTGATGGCAAGGTGGTTGTTAAAGCGCAGTATTGATTTGTTTTTCATATTTTTTGAATGTCTCGCTCGTTTTTCACTGTAAATCTTGGCAGGAGATATAAATATTGCATATTTGATTGATTTTTAGCTTTGAAGAAGTACAATTGCAACTATTATTAAGCCGTTTATGTTGATTAAAAGGATTTATAAGTGGAAAGTGTTGTTTTTAGTGAATCATGGGATTCTTATTTTGAAAAATCGGGGCTTAAGGCTTTTGATGATTTTTTCAAATACGATAAGGGTACGGTTGTAAATAAGAACAGCCGACGTGATGTGACGAGATTTGAATTGGGCCGGGGCGGCGATAAAAAGACGTTTTTTATGAAGCGTTTTCATCGGCCTCATGTCAAGGATATGATCTTTTCGTTTTTGAGTTTCGGTAAGGCCTGTTCGCAGGCTCAGCTGGAATTTAATAATGCTAACTTGCTGCTTGAAAACAATATTGAGACATATCGGCCTGTGTGTTTTGGGCAGAGGGTTAATTGGGGTATTGAATCGGAATCTTTTTTTATTACAGAAGAGATCGACGGGGTTTGTCTTACTGACTGGTTAGCGGAAAATCACGAGAAGACCGATGCCCAGCAGATGGAAGCTGTTATGGTATCGATGGCGGATTTTATTCGCAGATTGCACAGGACTGGGGTTTCCATGCCTGATCTTTATGTATGGCACCTTTATATGCTCAATCCAATCGATATGGATAATTTGAAATGGGCGGTTATTGATCTGCACAGGATGAGCTACGCTGTTAAGAATTCTGATAAGAAGATTCGCAATCTTGGTTCGCTTGATCACAGTATGCTTGATAAATATTTCACACAAGAGCTGAAAAAGGTTTTCGTAAAAGCCTATGTTAAAAATGACGGCTTGTTCGCTGATGATAAAGTTACCAAGAAAATGAAAGAACGCTCAGCGCAAATCTGCAAAAGACGCAATAAGAAAGAGTATTAGCGGGGTATTTTGAAGTGGGGTGTTATGCCCCAACTGTGTATGGAACGCCATCTTGTATTACTATTCCCTTAAGTTTTTGCAATACTTCGTATTCAGTTAAGCCCTGTTCACCTGGTCTAAAAAACAGTGGGTTGTCGAATTTAATTGCGATTTGGTGCCATAAATTGTTCATGTTACAAACACGACAGATATGACCGGTATGAGTGGTAAGTAGCATATTGAAAGGCTCAAATGAACCAAACCGCGGAACTCTGAACCGTATTGTTATCTGCTGATCAATATATAGGCTATTCTCTTCTGCTTCACACCTGAATATCATACCCATGCTCGATATATTAATCATCTTGCCTTCAAAACAATTTGCATCTGCGAATCTTTTCTCAGATTCTTGCGAAA
>JAGLTN010000367.1 GCA_023135255.1 Planctomycetota bacterium | reverse complement strand
AGAAAGAATATCAAAAAGCTATTGATATATGCAAACAGTTTTTACGCACCCACCAAGGTAACAAAAAAGTCCTGTTGCTGATTGCCAGGATACAGAGCTGGAATAAGAAATATCAGGAAAGTTTGAATAACTATGATGAGTTGATCAAAGCTGAACCGGATTGGTTATTGCCGCGACGCGAGAAAGCAAGAGTATTGGGCTGGACGAGAAGATACCGAGATGCTATCGATGAATACCAAAAGGCT
Source organism: Planctomycetota bacterium (assembly GCA_023135255.1). Classification (GTDB taxonomy): domain Bacteria; phylum Planctomycetota; class Phycisphaerae; order Sedimentisphaerales; family Anaerobacaceae; genus JAGLTN01. The sequence goes on along the minus strand of JAGLTN010000367.1, from coordinate 4,609 downwards.
ATTGACAGCAGTCCGGATGAGAGTGTTGTTATTGATGAGAAGAAGGCTAAATATGGTTTTTATAATTATTATGACAAGCAGGCTTTGAAATATTATGACCGATGGCTGGAATCTGAACCTGATAATCTCGAAGCGTTATATGATATGGGTCAGGTTTATTCGCGGCAGAGCAAGTGGGAAGATGCTGGTAAAATGTATCGCGGAGTTCTTGATATTTTTCCGAATCACTTCAGGGCAGCCCAGGCGTTAAAAAAAGTTGACATATATTCAAACAGAACTAAATTCAAAACAGGCTTTGAGTTTCTCGAAGCTGACAGTGGCGGCAGAGATATTGATAAACGCCAGTGGAATGTTTTTGCTTCACTAAGGAAGCCTTTGAATGAAAACTATTATCTTACATTGCATCAAAATAATACATGGTATAATTTTTCAAGACTTAAACAGATTTACAGGCAGCGATTTTTAGTTAAACTGGAATATTTCGATAAGCCTGATTTCTGGGCCAGTGCTAACTATGCCCATAGTATATTTTCCGGCCAGGAGGGTGTTAGAAATACATTCGGCGGCGAAATCAACTTCAAACCGTCAGACCCATGGCAGCTTGTTCTTTCGCATCAGCGTCGGGAAGTTGTAGATAATTCTTTTACTTTCGCAAATCAGCTATACAGGGATGATTATAAAATAAGAACCATTTACCGCCCGAATCGCAGGGTGAGTCTCGGCGGCGATTATATGTGGTCGAACTATAGTGATGGAAACACCAGAGATGAGTATGGATTTGATGTGTCATATTATCTGTTTTATGAACCGAGAAGTCTCAAAGCAACTTATCGTTATGAACATTATGGCTTTGATCGTCAGAATGCTACTTATTTTACGCCGAGCAGTTTCCATTGTCATATCTTTGGTTTACAGTGGAAGCACTTCCTTAATAAAGAGGAGTTGTTCTGGGGAGCCAATGATACTTTTTATACTTTGGGCTATGAAACCAGATTTGATTATAGTTCCGAGCATGAAGTGGGTCATAAAATTAAGGTCGGCTTTGGACATGATTGGAACGATAAGTGCACCAGTCGTGTAGAGTGGTCCAAGACTATATATGAAACCAGCAGTATTTATTCAGAAAACAGTTTGATGTTTTATACTGCTTTTTATTTTTAAGATCGATATGGCAAAGAAAAATAAAAAAAATACAAGTTTTATCCAGGCATTGGTAGTGCTGCTTTTAGTCAGCGTAACTGCCTATATGGTTTTACGCGCCGTTTTCGTTGCACGTGCCGAATACAAATTAATTGAGAAGGTACTTGGAGTTTTATTTTTTGTTTCGGAATTATATGTAGTTATTCATGCTTTTGGATTCTTTTTTGGCATCTACAGGCTGACGACAAAAGAAAAAGTCGAACCGGCGATAGTAGAATTAGACAGTTATCCCACTGTTGCGATACTTATACCTGCCAGGCATGAGCCTGCGGATGTTTTAGAAAATACGATTATCAGTTGCTACAACCTTTCTTACCCAGCTAAGACCATTTACATACTGGATGATTCTTCGCTGGATAAGTATAAGGCTGAGGCACAGGAAATAGCTGAACGATATGGTTGTCAGCTATTCAGAAGACAAGATCGCCATGGTGCAAAGGCTGGGGTGGTAAATGACTGTATGAAAAATACAACCGAAAAGTATATTACCATATTCGACGTTGACCAGAATCCTATAGATGGTTTTTTAACGAAAACAATTTCGATCCTTGAAGCAAATGAACAATTGGCTTTGATCCAGACGCCTCAGTATTACAGTAACGTGGCTGACAGTAAGGTTGCTATGGGTGCGAATATGCAGCAGGCGACTTTTTATGAAAGTGTTTGTGAATCCAAAAGTGCCAATGATGCGATGATATGCTGCGGGACAAATGTAGTTTTAAGACGTCAGGCCCTCGAAGATGTGGGAGGACTCGATGAGACTACGGTTACTGAGGATTTCGCAACATCATTTCAGATGCACTTGAAAGGGTGGAAGACATTATATTATAATCATGTAAGTGTTTTTGGGCTTGGCCCTGAGGACCTTGGTTCTTATCTGAGTCAGCAGAATCGCTGGGCTATGGGCAATGTGAGTGTTCTAAAAAAAGTTATAGCGAGATTTTTTAGGTCACCGAGATCATTGTCAGTTTTACAATGGTGGGAATATTTTATAACAGGAAGCTACTATTTTGTGGGATGGGCATTTTTGTTTCTACTGATGTGCCCAATAATTTATATTTTCTTTAACCTTCCATCATTTTTTATGAATCCTGTTGTATATGGCTTATCTTTTCTGCCGTATATAATTTTGTCCTCATATATATTTTACTTTAGTATGCGGGGAAGGAATTATCGTTCACGGGACATTTTTAAGGGACAACTGCTGTTCTTTTTATCCTTGCCGGCATATATGAGGGGGACTTTGTTTGGACTTATAGGAGTTAAAAAGGGCTTTGATGTCACGCCTAAAGATGGAAGCCAAAAAATATCTTATTTCAAACTCTGGCCTCAAATACTGCTTTGGTCGGTGAATCTTATGGCAATAACCTGGGCGGTAAATCGTTTTATATATGATTATTCGCCGGCAGTTATAGTAAATTTGATATGGATAACATATCATTTTTTGCTCTTGTCATCGTTGTTTTATTTTAACGAGGAATGGTCATAATGAATTTAAGAGGAATATCTTTTTTGGTGGTTTGGGTGATAATACTGGGTTGCGGTTCATGCAATCACAAGAGTACCCAAACCCGTGATTCACAGGTGATTGTAGAAAAAACATGGACTGGCTTTAAGCAGATATTTATTGAATCTAATGGCAGAGTAAAGAGGGTTAAAAAATCCGACACAGTTTCTGAAGGACAGGCCTATGCAATGCTCAGGGCTGTGTGGATGAACGATAAGGCATATTTTGACAAGTGTTACAGGTGGACCGAAGAAAATCTTTCAAGAGTCAGGGATAAGGGGGATAATTTGCTCGCCTGGGTTTGGAAAGATGGAACGGTTGTAGATTGGATGCCAGCATCTGATGCTGATGTTGATTATGCCTTGAGTCTTATTTTCGCTGATATGCGATGGTCAGGTCTTAATCCTGTCGGTGTTGAAGATTATGGACTGAAAGCAAAAGCTGTTTTGTCCGATATACTCGAAAAGGAAACTTTTGTAACGTCGGGGGGTAGAATTTATCTTGCCCCATGGATACTGGACAAAGAAGAAAAACCAGAAGTTTTCCCTTTGAATCCCTCATACTATTCGCCTGCTCATTTCAGGGTTTTTTATGATTATACCGCCGACGACAGATGGCTTGAACTGGCTGATACGAGTTACTATATTCTTAATTCACTTTTAACAGAGCTTGATGAGCAAAAGGGAGTTGGTCTTGTGCCGGATTGGTGCGGCGTTGACAGGCTTGATAGGTTTCACGTTCTACCGGGCAAAAACAGTGGATTTGGTTATGAAGCATTGAGGGTTCCTTTCAGGATTGGATTGGATTTTATGTGGTTTGACAGAATCGAAGCTAAAGAATTTTTGGGTGGTTTCAATTGTTTTTTAGAAAATCAGATGAAAATAAATGGCCAGATATATTGTGAATATGATTATAACGGACAGCCTATAAAAATTTATGAGAGTCCGGCTTTTTATTCATGTTACTATTTTGCGATGAAGCTTAGCGATAGTGACTATGCTGATACGGTTTTTGAAAAAATACAAAGGTCAGTTCTGAATTCAGACAATGGCTTGTATTATCAAAGTAAAGATGAATATTATTCAAATTGCTTGTCGTGGCTGGCGGATGGTTACGAAAGTAGATGTATCAAAAATCTATTTAGACAAGGAGTCAAAAATGATAACTAAGGAAAAATTGGTTAATGAATTAAATGAAGCATTGAAAACAGAAGAAAGTGCGATACCATTGTATACAAAGCATGTTTCAAGCACACTTTTCCTGGCAGATATGGAAAAAGAAAAGGTTTTCAGAATTAAGGAAATCCTGGATATTTTGAATTCTGAAAGCAGTGAACATGCGAGAATATACAAAGGCTTGATAAATAGAGTTGAAGAGGAGGCTAAAGATGTTTACTAAAGCTGACTATGAAAGATACTTTTCAGCTATACAAAAAGCTGAAAAAAAGATGCTTGAAAACGTATCTCTGATTATAGATGAAGTTTCTGATGCCAATGTATTAAAAGTATTAATTCACATCAGAGAAGATGAGAAAAGGCATGTGATTTTAAACGAGGAGCTTTTTAGCTTGCTGCAAGAGGAAACAGTTGCTAGTACAGCGGGGTAGATTCGATGTCACAAAATACGAATAATATCCTCGGTGATGTAAATGCGTGTTTTTTTGAATATAAACAGCGTTTTCAGCGATCCTACGATCGCTTGACAAGTACGGATAGTTTCACTCGAATAGTGCTGTACTGATATAACGTTCAGCTGTGTCAGGTAATATAACAACAATTAGCTTGTCAGCATTTTCCTGGCGTTTGGCTACTTTGACCGCCGCAACTGTAGCTGCTCCTGATGATATGCCGGCAAAAATACCTTCCTCTTTAGCCAGACGTTTTGCCATATCAAACGATTCCG
>JAGLTN010000366.1 GCA_023135255.1 Planctomycetota bacterium | reverse complement strand
CTTTTTTGCAGTCCATCATACCCTGACCGCTCATTTTTCGCAGTTCCATAACCATTGCAGCTGTAATTTCTGCCATTTTTAAAATTCCTTAAAAGTTTTGTTTTCACTAAAAACATACCCCTGATCCAGATCTTATCCAAGTTCGTGAAAACAGGGGCAGGATTTTATCTACCAATTCATGTTTGCTGATTATTCAGTTTTTTCAGCTTCAGTAGTCTCTGTTTTTTCTGGTTCAACAGTTGCAGGTTTAGCAGTTTCTGTTTTTACTGGTTCGGCAGTATCAGCTATAGCAGCTACATCAGCAGTATCAGCTACAGGTTTGGTCTCATTTGCTTTTGCCTGTTTAGGAGCATTATCAGCGATTTGACCATCAGCAGATACTAATGCCTGTCTCTTGGAACGAGTTCTTTTTGGTCTGACCTGTTGAGCATCAGCATTTGCTGCAACCATGGTTTTTCCGATAGCTACCGCATCAGCGAGCTGATCAAGGATAAGACCAATAGCCCTGATAGAATCATCATTAGCAGGAATTACCACATCGACAGTATCCGGATCTGAATCAGTATCGAGGATACCTACAGTTGGTATGCCGAGTTTTTTTGCTTCAGCCAATGCGAGGTGCTCTTTCTTTCCATCTACGATAATGACAGCACCAGGCAGGCGTGACATTTTTCTAATGCCATCAAGGTTTGTTTTGATCTTGCGCATTTCACGTTTTAACCTTGAAGCCTGTTTTTTGCTTTCCTTTTCGAGTGTGCCGGTTTTTTCCATAGCTTCAAGCTGCTCGAGCCTTTGAAGCCTTGAACGAATTGTCCTGAAATTTGTCAGCATACCGCCAAGCCATCTTTGTGATACAAAGTGCATACCGCACTTTTCTGATGCAGCTTCAATACCTTTTTGAGCTTGTCTCTTCGTACCTACAAAAACGACGTCCTTTCCGGTTGAAACTATCTCGGCGAGCAGTTTCTTTGCAATGATAATACCGGTTAGAGTCTTTTTCACATCAATGATATGAATTTTGCCACGCTTCGCAAAAATGTAGGGAGCCATCCTCGGATTCCACCGACTTGTGCCGTGTCCAAAGTGCACTCCAGCGTTAATTAAATCTCGAGCTAATTTTTTAGCCACTTAAAAACCTCCAATACTTTTCTTAATCGTAAAATCTCTGTTCGCCACACACGAACAGCCGAATCATAAGAAAATATATTAAATCGTTATTATTGTCAAGGGTTTTTGCTGAATATATGGTTTTTTGTGGTCTATTTGGGTCATTGGATGAGATTTGCTGCAAAACAGCCTATTTTAATGGAGAGGGGTAGTCTAATGGCATTTAAAAAGGGCCCGGATTTTAGTCCGGGCCCTTGTATTACTGCTTAAATCGCAGATCAAATCTGTTTTGGCCTTTGATTAAGGCCAAAGGTCATCAACCAGCCATTCGCTTGCAAGAATCGAGTAATCTGCAAAGTCAATTGCTACGTCATCATTGAGATCACCCTTGAGCATCTGAATAGGCACAAGAGACATAACCTCTGCGTCTGTCAGAGCTCTGTCGAACAGTGCAAATGTCGAGCAGTTGATGTCAGGATCTTCACTATTATCGTCTTTGAAGATGTGGAACTTATCGCCGATACTGTACCTGCCGTCAATTGCCTCAGCTGGTATGCTGATAGCAAGCTCGCCATTTATATAGCAATTGAAGAACGCACCATTCTTAACTGATACTGCCAGCTGATACCATGTATCTGGTGCTACTATTTCAGCAGAAGCACCTTGATGTGTACCAAATACGCCATCAATGCCAAGACCTGTCCAGTAGTGTACAAAGATATCAGCATCGGTTACCAGATTAGCTATATCGAATTCGCAAAGAGCAACCCATCTCAGAGGAGCATACGCTGATGCTGCTGGTATGTTTACATCCCAGACCATGGTGTACTCATTAATATTGTTACCATCAACTGGAACAATGTCCTGGTCGACTATAAGGTAGCTGCCAAGTTCAACCATAGCTGCGCCGTCGCCTGGTGTAATTCCAGCAACTGCTGTAGGAGCATTGCCGTCAACTACCATGTCATTGCCTATGGTAGCTTTTGTCAGATCAGTAACATCATCAAACAGCCACAAACCAACGGGATTAGCTGCTGCTATAGCCTCTGCTGATGACGAATCTTTCAGCCAACCGTCAGTTATGTAAGCCAGGTCGTCATAGTTAACAACGCAATCGGCTGTGATATCTGCTTCAAGTAAGCTTTCAGACAGAACACATTTGGAAGGATACAATGCGATATTATCAATGTAGAGTACGTCCCATTTGCTTGCGCTCATGCCCAGGTTTGTGCCGTCACCAAAGCCAATTTCCATATAGCTTATATTGTTAAGGTCAACACCTGCTGCTGCGATCTCCGGAAGAGATACATTGATTTCCTGCCAACCCTCAACAAGGGTATTAACATCCGCAATCACAATATTAGCATCTGTCGCGCCGTCACCGATTGTAACGAACATTGGTAGACCAAAGTTAGCTGCATCGCCATAGTAGTGGATAGTAAGTATCTTGACGCCATTTACAGTCCAGTCCTGTGCAGGGCTGAACGACCTGTTGGCTATCGTGTAATATGGAGGATAAGGTATCTGGCACCTAAGTCTCATTGAGTTAATGGGGCTTATACACGGATCATTCATGAGTAATATCTGCATATCACCCAAAGCGAGCTTATCTGTCCATACAACTGTGACATCGTTGCCTTCATTATCGTAACTTTCGAAGTCTTCTACCATTACATAATCTATTGTAGAGAATTGCCAGATTGGGCCTTTC
>JAGLTN010000365.1 GCA_023135255.1 Planctomycetota bacterium | reverse complement strand
GTTCATTAAAATACGTTTCTGATACCACAAAGATACTCGGCTCGGAAAAGCTGCTTATATCCGCTCCGTAAATATCAAAGTCGGTATCAACATAATCCTGCCAGACTATTTTGTTTCCATAAACAGCAGGGTTGTTCTGGTCATTATCAAAGTCGGCTACGGTGACTTGCTGGATATTACCCAGGTCATCTATATCAGCAGCGTAAATGTCGAAGTCACCGCTTACTAATTGCTGCCAGACTATTACTGTGCCGAAGATATCGGGCTTCTGCTGGGATTGGGCGTTGTTAGATAAGACCGCAAATTCGTCCCAGCAGTGGCCCGTTGTTGCTGTTAAAACCAACATTAAAAACATGAAGGTTATCTGTAATCTTTTCAAAAACCTCATTTTTCTACTCTCCTTTTTATCCTTTGGTGTTTTAGTTTTCCTGGCTTTGAACTCTTTCAATAAGTCTCAGCAGTTTATCGACAGTAGGCTTGTTCTCTGATGCGCCGGCTGCCCTTTGGAGGTGCGCAATAGCATCATCAAGCTGACCGATACCAACCAGGTGATAGCCGAGGAGCAGCTGCAAGTCGGTATCAAACCCGCGTGAATCAACTTTTGTGCCGAGAGAGTCTATTTGCTGTGTGAGGGTTTCTTCATCAGGATATAGGCCTCGAGGATAGAACATATCTTCCTTATCTGCGGGCAGATTTTCAAAAGCTGTTCTCAGTGCCTGCGCTGCTGACACATATTGACCGTCAGCGAAAAGTGCCTGGCTGTAAGCGAAGGGCAGTACGATATCATCGCCTGCGATACGCATAGCATCTGCAAAGAGGTTTGCCGCCCTGTCGTATGAGCCTTCTTCAAATGCTTTTACAGCGGCGTTAAATAACTCGTCAGCGCGACTTTCAGGGTCGGGCTCAGCCTCTGTTGCCCGGAGCTGCTGCTGTGCACTATTTAGCTGTGAACTGTCGAGAACCGCTCCTGAAGTTTCACCACTGTCGCCATAATAGTAGTTGTAAGTGTAGTAATTGCTCGTGGTGTTATTGCTGTTGAGACCGCTGGAGTTTATTTCATACACCTCGGGGTAATAGCCGTACCACCTGTAAGGATGATATCCGTACTGGTAATAGCGTGCGTATCTGTAATGGCTTGGCCACCAGCCGCCGACACTGACGAAGACATACTTGCGGTGATAACGCGGATAAACATATCCGAAGCTAAGGCTTAATCCGGGTGATTCGTAAACGATGGCAAAACGATTGCTCGGCCAATATCCGAAAAGCCTGAAGTCCCAATAGTTGTGACGCCTTCGATAGCTGTAATAATCCCTGTAGCAATACTCTCTGCCTCTGTAGTCATGTCTTACCACAGGGGAGAAATTATAATTGGCTGCCTTGTTGACACGGATCGGTTTTACACGATTGTTCTTGCGGATTCTTGGTGTATTTTTTGCACCTCTACCGGCAGTCGATCTCACAACGCCTCTTCTTTTTGAGCCAACCTGTTTGCTCGGCCTTGCAAGGCTTGTCTTCGATCTGGATGAAGTGCTTTTTTTGGCGCTTCTGTCAAAACCCGTTCTGATTTTGGACTTAACCGCTCTGTCGGTTGACTTGACACGGCGAGTCCTGTCTGAATCAACGATCGCAGAAGTTGTACCGGATTTTCTTGTCCTTAAACCAGGAGTTGTCTTAGCAGATCTGCTTCTGATCGGTTCAACAATCGTCGTTCTGCCTGTGGTTCTGTTGGTTACACTCCATCGGGGTGAACTGGTAGAACGGCTTTTGGTAATCCTGGTTGAATTACTTCTGCTCAATCGACTATTCGTTGTTCGTGTTCTGTTGCTTGAGCTAATTACAGACCTCGATGAAGTTGGGGCTTTAGATGATCTTGCAGTCAGACTTCGCCTGCTTGATGAAACCAAAGGTGTTGACACAGTTACACTTCTTCGCACCCTCGTCGGGATAGTCCGGGTGGTTGATCTGGTCTTAGATTGTAATGATGAAGTACCTCTTTGGTTTATCGACGGAGCCTGTGTTCTTCGTGATGTGGGCCTCGAAGTTTTTACAGACCGGTTGGTCCTGGTAGGAACAGTTGTTCTGATTGACCTGGTTGGTCTTGTTGTTCTGGCACTTGTTCTAAGGCTTGTGCTGCTATTCATCACCGGTCTTGAAGTCTGCTTTGACGATGTCGTCCTGGAAGATCTGCTTCTGACAGAAGGTGCACTTTGTCTGGTTGGGGCCTTGGTAGTAGTCCTCGAAGGAGAACTGGCTACTTTAGCGGGAGCAGAGCTGGCAGATTTGCTGCTTCGATTTGCGGATTTGGATGATCTTTGCCCTTTGGCGAAACATGGAGCCAAAAGCAGACTTAAAATCAATCCCCCTAACACAATACTGATTTTAATATTCCTTAATGCTAACATGATAAATCTCCTTTCTGCGACAAACTTTCTTGCCGCCTTTCTACAGTCATAAACTTACGACTGCTCCTTTATAGATTTATACGTAGCTCTAAGCTTAGAGTTTTAATTCTTTATTGCTTACGATGGCATATTCTTAAGTTGTTTATCTAAAAATGCAACTCCCCTCAAAAAAATCCGTAGCAGAACATCTTTTTCTTCCTGGGTTGCATTTATCGCATCAAAAAACATCTGGAACCTTTTTGCACGCTGAGAATTTAATACTTCCATCGCTTTTCTGCCCTTTTCAGCCAAATCAACCATAGTAACACGCTGGTTATCCGGGCAGATGGTTTTACTCACAAGTTTCTTCTTCCAAAGTTTCGTAATCGTAGTCGAGATCGTGCTGCCGCTGCCTTTTGGTGCCAAACTTGTAATCTCTGAAACCGTCATAGCCCCTTTTGTATCCAACAAAGAAAGTATAATGCTGTCTCTTTCAGAAATATCTGTTGAGGGCTGAGATTCTTCCTGGATGGTTTTTAAAAGCATCATCCTCAAATTAAATTCCAAAAGCACTTTTGTAAGATCAGTTCCCATTTTCATTTTCCTTATTTCACAGAGCCTATTACTATATACAGTTTTACATCATGAACAGTTCTCTTGTCAAACGTTTTTTTTAAAAAATATTTCTAAAATAGAAGTATTTAGGGGTTAAATGAGGCTAAGTTGTTTTATAGCAGGGAATTAGGTTGTTGTAAATTTTTTTATTTAGTCAGCCATTTTTCTGCGAAAATTGTCAAATCTGCTAAGTTGATTACGTTATCCGGGGGATTTGAGATGTCAAAAATGCTGTCGTAACCGGGCTGGGACTGCTGGGTTTGCCAGGCTGATGCGAATAAGCTGAAATCGTAGAAGTTTACTTTTCTGTCCTGATTGAAGTCTGCGGCGGCGAATTCAGCTATTTGGAAAGTTAAAGAAGGA
>JAGLTN010000364.1 GCA_023135255.1 Planctomycetota bacterium | reverse complement strand
TCCTGACCTGGTTCAACAAACTGTTCGGCAAGCTCAGCAGTATTCATCATATCTGCTATCTCCTGCAGAAACCCACCAAGATCTCTGTTGACGGGTATATTGCGGTCATAATTTTTGAGCAGCTCTAAAACAGAATCTCTTTGCTCCTGTAAAGCTGCAAATTTTGCTTTCTCAACATCCGCCTTTTCAATAACAGATACTTGCTGTTGCTGCATCTCGTGTATCTGTGCTATTTTTTTATTTAAGGGCAAATAACGTAAAAACACAAACCCACCGACGATCAAAACCGCGATTATAAATATCACTAATTGTTGTTTTTCACGTAAATAATTCATTACAAATTCCCTTGTCCAGAAGTTGTTTTCGAGGAATCCTGATTATTTTTTTCTTTATAATTAGCCAGGTAACAGCTGATCTCAAATTCACTTATCTGGTATTGCTTTGACATATTCGAAGCCTTATCTGTTATCTGCTTATTTCTTGAGTAAGAAGGTATCACCTGACTGAAATACGGCGAATTCTCAAGCCTGACTATTAACTCCGCTACATTAGTGGCATCACAGGCTACTCCGCTTACAATTATTCTAAACCTGCTTTTCCCAAGCTTTCCTGCCACTTTGGCCTTTGAAGAATTACCTGCCAATCTCATAGAATTGGCCTTTAGCCAGTTGCCCGCAGCAAGTGGTTCAGATTTTAATATAATCTTGTTTAATGCTATCCTGTCACCCATCAAATAAGTTATTTCAGCCAGTGTAGCAGCAACATCAATATTAGAATCTATCATTTCAACGACATCTGCTTTGAGCTTTAGCTGATCGATCTCCTGCTGTAAGCAGGAGTATTGCCCTGATACACTTTTTGCATCCTGTAATTGCCCTGCCAACGATTCAACTTGAGCATTGGCGGTCGAGACAGAACTGACCGTTACAAAATTCCAGATCATCATCAATGCAAAAACGGCACCGAGTATAATATACTGAGTACGTCTGCCTATCTGACGTTTCCTGTCATCCTTGTACCATGTTGGTAAAAAATCTATTTCTTTCATAATCGCTAATTCTTACACTTAGAGAAATCGTAGCCTTTCGTACCCAGACCTACCGCTACTGCCCATTCACTACCGAATTTAGTTTCTTCATTATCAAAAGCACCATTTAGTATTTCAAAACCCTTTAAAGGCTTTGCAATTTCTATATCAACCGCCAGATAGCGTTTAAAAGCACCAATCAAAATGCTTTCATAAGCCCCACCACCTGTAATAATAACGTTCTCAATCCCCTTGCCTCGGAATGTAACTGTATAATACTTAAAGCAAAGCGACACTTCCCTGGCGAGCTGTTCAGCCACAAAACTTATTGCATCAATTAACACCTGTCTGCTTGAGGCATCGAGTCTGTTTTCGATCTGACTGTTATCCCGCAACCGTCTTTCTTTTTGAAGCCTGCTTCGTAATATATCCGCCTGAGCCAAACTTACGCTAAGCTTAGAAGCTATCTGCTGATTTAACCCTTCAGAACCAACAGGTATCTGCTTTACAAAGTTTATCTGACCGCGTCTGCCGAACACAACCGTTGTAAACTTGCTACCAATATCAATAAAAACAGATGTTCGCTCGACATCTTCGGTCCTGCGAAGAGAACGCTCAAAACTTCTAAACAACGCACAAGGCACAATATCTATCGATACTGGTCTCAGAGAGCATAACTCCAGCATATTGATATGATTTTTAATGACATCATTGTAAGCTGCGAACATCAGGTATTCGGTTTTGATCTCATCACCATGCTTTACATGACCGGCATCAAGATAGCTGATCTGATCTTCATCCAGGTCAAAATCAAAACGATCTGCCATCTCTTTCTTAAGTACCGCATCTGCCTGAAGTCTTTCCGTTTCATTCAAACGCAAAGATGTCATCTTCACATCATCCCCCGCCAAACACGAAACAACATTTTTACCTGTAAAATTACCACTGGCGAGCATTTTGTTAATTGATGATACTACGAATTGTTGATATTTAGAATTGTCACCACACAAATCCTTATCAATCGCAACCTTAGCTGCTGCAGCAACACTTACACTACCATCGCTAATCACAAACTGTATCATTTTCACAGAATCGTGACCAATGTCTAATCCTATAGGCCTGTAACATTTATTTTTCAGTTTAAAGCTTATCATCAAAATCTATCCACCATTAATTCGAAGTAGAAATATAACCCGTAACCGCCTCGACATTCACATCTATCGTATTATCACCAGCAGTAAGGGTTACCGTACCGCCATTGTCAGGGCAACCAATAGAATCAAAGGTAACCGAATCGGCGCCATCAAAATCAGCATCGGAAATCTCAACTTTGCTTAACCTGCTTGTGCCGCCGAACTGCTCTATATATAAATCTTTTCTGACCGGATGGTCTATTATTACACTGTTACTATCCTCAATCTGATAGCTCTCTGCTGTTTCATCGAAAACGACTGTATATCTCTGTCCCCTGCTGATAGCCATACTCTTTGCATATTCAATATCTGCTGCTAATTTATTAGCGGCGCTTCGAAGCTGAATATCATCAGCTGAGCTCATCATTGGCACAACCATCGCCGCTGCTATTGAGATTATCACTATCACAATAATTATCTCAACAAGCGTAAAGCCTCTTAACCAGGCATCCTTTGCAAACTCGCTATGCAAACCTGTACCCTGCACCAAATTGTCACTGCTTTTAATTTCCATCACTTTATTTTCACAAAATTAATAGTAATAAAACATTTACCTTACATTTTTCGACCGCTTCAAGCTCTGTCTTAACTACCAATAAACGTATTAGGAACAGACTTATAATTATCAGACGTTAAAAAATAAGCTTATTAAAACAATCAACTGTAGATATAATCGCCATTAACAACAAACTTAATACAACCGGTAAAATCGGTAATACCTGCGTCAATTAACAGCCCGAAAAACAGCCATTTTCAAAAAACTACCTGAATTGATACTTCTTACTTCGATGTAAAATAATTTGTATCTTGTAACGATGTCTTACTTCTTTTTTTATCTTACTGTTATTAGGCCGATAAGTCTGTTCAGCCAAAAAACTTCGAGTCCTATAAACTGTCAATATCGTTCAATGCCTTTATAAAATGCCCCGCCAACGCAACTCCACCGAGACGGCGTCCCGCCCGAATCCCATAACTGGATTGCAGTTTTATCAGGATAGGCATTTATCCTCAATACATTTGTCCAATCTGAAAGACCATCAATATTGTTATCATTAATAAATACGCTGCCGTTAACGGTAAAACTAACATTCGCAGCGCCTGTACCGCCGAATCCATTTACCCCTTGAATACTATCTTTGATTTGCACCAAACCGTAAATATTTGACTGACTGCCACTTACTAATTCAAGCTTTCCCGTCACGATAAGAGCGGGGAAATTCTTTGTTGCTGAAATTTGAATATTTGTTCCATCAATTGTCAAATCGCCCTTAACAACTAATGTCCCGAGGATGGTTGTATCACTGCCTATAACAAGATCACCATCACAATAACAGATTCCCGCGGGATTACCAGCTGTGGGCCAGGTATCGCCGGCAAATGTAATGCTGTTATCGATTGGATATGGAGAATAGCTATCACTGCCTATATAATAAGAATCTTTGAAATCTGCATAATCTAAATCAGGAAATGGTATTGTTTCAACAGCCACATTTTCATTCTCACTGCCTGTTATATTTACAGTATTATCTATACTGTCTTTCGCAAACGCATCGCCATTTATAGTTGCATTGCCAGCTAACTGACCTTTAACATAAACATCACCATTTACAATTAATCCGGTTTCCGAGAACCAGCTGTCCCCTGTTCTAAGCGCAATGCAAGGGTCAAGGCGCAAATTTGCCTGAAGTTTACTCGAACTTATCTGTTGGCTGTTTTGCAACCGATAGGCCTGACCTTGGATCTGGTAATCACAGTTGTCTGTTCGCAGGATCGAAACATCATAATAATCATCACTGCCGTTATCAAGCTGTAATTGGGTATCACCTTTCCAGTAGTCATCATTTACATCCTGTGGATTGAGTATAATCCCCCTGGCATGTTCTAAGCCCGACTGAGCGAGATAATCCATCTGGCCTTTCATAGCCATATTAACACCACAGCTAAGCTCAACATCGCTTCGAGCTATAAAACCTAACGATACCACTGTCACCGTCATCACAATAAACAAGATAACCAGCAATACAACGCCCGATTTGTTATGTTTTCTCTTAACTGTATTCATAATTGTTTATTAATCATCATCAGAAACAAGAATACCTGAACTACCTCTAATCAGATTGCCTGCCCAGCATT
The DNA here is from genome assembly GCA_023135255.1 of Planctomycetota bacterium. Lineage (GTDB taxonomy): Bacteria > Planctomycetota > Phycisphaerae > Sedimentisphaerales > Anaerobacaceae > JAGLTN01. The sequence continues at coordinate 2,178 of JAGLTN010000364.1, read as the reverse complement.
TTAATTTCGCATTTATCTGATAATTCTGACTAATACCATTAACTTCAATATCAAAAGAAATACTCACAAACTCCGTGTTCGGAGCGGATTTATCCAGCGTAAAAATGACATTACTGCAGGATGTTATCAATCTTGTGTGAGAATAATCAGTTCCACCCAGAAAAGAAGACTTAACCCCGGAAAGCAAAAAACCACCTATCTTATCTGAACTGTCAAAACCGCTTATCAGCCAGACCTCGGCCGATTTAAACTCAAGTAACTGAATATAATTATTATCCGGACCGGTCTCAATATAAATAACTTCTTCAACATCTATGTCATTGTCCCTGTTTATGTCCCTGCTCCACAAAACCAGGTCATCATCAGTCTTAGCACATACCAATTTGCTTTGGCTGATTAATTCTTTTAAACGCAAACTCGCAAACCTAACCTGTGCCTGTGTAACACTTATTTCATCAGAAGACTCATTGACACTGCTAAATGCAAATGCAAGCGTAGCTGCCGCAGAGGTAATAAAACCGGTGATAACTATCGCTATCATCAACTCTACCATCGTAAAGCCTTTAAATTGTCTTCTGTTTTTTTTCAAAGCATCGATCACTTTCAAATATTATTCACTTACTAACCTGTTAATCGTCACCATCTCAAGGTCGTCATAATACACTACGACAGTGATACGGATAAACTTTGCATCGAAGTTGCCGTCTTCCTGGGATACATAAACTTCCTGGCTGACGACTTGCCTGCTGAATTTAGAATACCTCGAATCGGTAAAATTACTGCCCTGATAGTTCTTTATCTGCCCCTTAGACTCGGAATAGTTATAATTACTTACGATATCATCAAAATCTTCACTTAGAGCCTGCTCTATCATATCACTGGCAAGGCAGGCCGCTAATGTCCTTCTCATCCCCTCAGCGCGGACTTTTGAACCGCTGGAAAAAGGCACAACAACAGCCGAAGCGGCAAAACCTAAAATCACTAACGCTATCATAGACTCAACCAGGGAAAACCCTTTATGTTTTTTAGAACTTATAGCTTCCATAACTCTACCGTTTTAACTCGGCATTTATAGCCTTGGGGGCAACATAAAAAAAGCTGACCAGCTAAGGCCCTCTCGCCCAAAACCGGTCAGCTTTAATTTCGCATTTATGCTGATGCAAAACTTAAGTGATATTACAGGGCTGCATGCTCTGTACTATCTGCATCATCGCAATTACGTGAGTCGTTTGCACCAAAACGACCTGTATTAGTATTAAAGTACCAACCTGTAGTATCTGTTCCTTCTGTTGGATTGGTTGTTACAAAACTTACATCATCAGCAGTTGCACCTGTGATCCATGGATTTGTAGGCATACTCTGAAGATATGGACCCAAAGCACCAAGATCATCAAAAAGTGCCGTATCGCCATTCTGATCTGTGTAACCTGTCAAACAAGCAGTAAACGAAGCAAGAGTGTTTGGATCTGGGAATGCATCATTGTGCTGAATTTTGTAAAATTCGATTTGACCACGAACTGTCTGGAGTGTACTTTTCAGATTTGCTTCTTTAGCTTCTGTACTTGCATCCGTGAACTGTGGAATCACGATTGCCGCGAGAATACCAAGAATTACAACTACAATCAGAATTTCTACTAATGTAAAACCTTTTTTTGCCTTCATTTTTGTACCCCTTGTTAAAAAAAATATTTTTTCATCAAACTATTAAATTCCAAACCGCACGAGGCATCGACAACATCGACGCCTTACTTAACTAAACAAACTAAAAATTTTCTGTTATAAACCTCCTTAAAAACCAGCAACTTTTCTTTTCAAAACTTTCATGATATTCGTTTTTAGCTCAAAAATTTACAAATTACACTTTTTGCCGCTCACACGGCTTCTTAAACGCCTAAATTAAGCATAAAAACAAAAGATATGACTGCCAAATTTAGGAATATAAAAAAATAATAGAAATGAGATTGCAAAGAGACTGTTATCCAAAACGTCTTATAATACCATTCATGGTAATAAATTTCCGCGAATAAATCCGTAACTTCTTATCTTTGAGTTATACCCTTAAGGGTAGTAAATGTCCGCGAATAAATCCATAACTTGTTATCTTTGAGTTATTTACCCGCGGATAAACGGACAAATTCAATTGGGATCAGTATATTTACCCGCGGATAAAGCGAAAAA
>JAGLTN010000363.1 GCA_023135255.1 Planctomycetota bacterium | reverse complement strand
AATGAATATTAAACCCGTGACAGAAACCCAAAGTCTGACCGGCAACCAAATTAGGAGCGATCTGCGATTCATAAACCTTCGCCTGAACCTCATCCGGCAAAGTAACGATTATCAAAGCAGCACCATCCATAGCAGCCTTGATATCGCCGGGATTAAATTTCTGCTCAGTTGCAAATTTGTAATTGTCAGTACCCTCAAGCTCTGCTACCGCGACTTCGATACCGCTGTCACGCAAGTTCATACTGTGAGCATGTCCCTGGCTGCCGAAACCAATAACTGCAACTTTTTTGCCCTTAAGCGCATCTATTGGTGCGTCATTTTCATAATAAATTGTAAGTGCCATCTTAAAAGTTCTCCTTTTTTCCAAAAATAAAGGTAATAATTTCCATTCAGTTTTTACATAAATAACAAAAAACATGTTTCCAGACCAAAAGCTGGAAACGCACAATTATATCCTGTGTATTTTAACAGGCAAGCAATAAATAACCCTTTTTCAGCATAGCAACATACCGAAAAACACGATTCATACTACTCACAGTTAAGTTTCCCCGTTTATCCGCGGGTAAATAACTTTGGAATAACAATTTATAACTTTCCTCGCGGAAATTTCTTGCCCTGAAGGGTATAACGCTCAAAAAACCTCTCTATTGAGAGTTGCTGTCCCTGCCTTCTAATGAGTGCCTCGTCATCGCAATCGTTCCTGTCCTGGCAACATCCTTGATCCCGTAAGGCTTACAAGCCTTAATAAAGGCTTCGATCTTAGCCTCAGGACCGCTGATCTCGAGCATCAGAAATTTCTGGCCGATATCAACAATCTTGCCCCTGAACATCTCTACCAGAGAAAGTACCTCAGGCCTTTTCTCAGGAGGTGCTGTAACTGTTATCAACATCAAATCCCGCGCAACGACAGGCTGACCAACAAAATCCTTAACCTTCACAACCGAAATTATCTTCGCTAACTGTTTACGCACCTGCTCAACAACCTTATCATCGCCAATAACAACAATTGT
>JAGLTN010000362.1 GCA_023135255.1 Planctomycetota bacterium | reverse complement strand
AGAATAAGGTGATCGAAGATTATCTGATGCCAAAAGAAGAGAGTATGGATAAGGACCTTAAAGACCCTGATGTGAAAATTGATGAGGTAAAGGTGCCTGTCCATCCTTTGTTTTATAACATAGAGAATAAAAGCCTTCGAGAGTTGCAGCATATTGAAAAAATAATTTTTTTACCCAGAACAAAAAAACAACAAAACAGACAGCTTTCTGAGTGTGTACTAATAGAAGTCACTGTGGATGCTGATGCTAAGCCTGGGATGAGGCAGATTAGAGTGAGAACCCGGTATGGGTTGTCTAATCCGGTGAATTTCCAGGTTGGTCAGTTTCCGGAGATGCTTGAGCTTGAGCCTAATGACAGGAAAAATTATTTCAGAGCGGCTAATGCTCCCAAACAGGCAAAAACAAAACCTATCAAACTGCCAGTAACTATTAATGGGCAAATTTTGCCTGGGGATATCGATAAGTTTCGGTTTTATGCGAAAAAAGGACAACAGCTTGTGATAGAGGCTCATGCCCGCAGCTTGAGGCCTTACCTAGCTGATGCTGTGCCGGGGTGGTTTCAGGCGACAATAGCATTATACGACTTCAAAGGCAGAGAAATCGCGTTTGCCGATGATTATCGTTTCGATCCGGATCCGGTGCTTCTTTATAAGATTCCGAAAGACGGCGAGTACGACCTGAAAATTCATGACGCGATATATCGCGGGCGGGAGGACTTTGTTTACCGTGTCTCGATAGGAGAGCAGCCTTTCATAACACAAATTTTTCCTTTAGGTGCAAAAGAAGGAACAAAGGCTACAGCGTCAATAAAAGGGTGGAATCTGTCTGGTGACAATTTAAAACTAAATACCAGAAAAAGAGAAGACATTATCAAGCATACAACTGTTGATAAAGGAGAGCTTGTTTCTAATTGGGTTGCTTATACGATTGACAACCTTGATGAATGTGTAGAGGCAAAATCAAATGACAGTATAAAAGAATCACAGCCAATAAAACTGCCAATAATAATTAATGGGCAAATCTCTAAGCCTGGTGATGTCGATGTGTTTAAATTTCAAGGCCAAGCCGGTGAAAAAATTGCCGCTGAAGTTAATGCCCGTAAGCTGAATTCGCCACTGGACTCGATATTGCGACTAACCGATGATGCGGGAAACGTGCTGGGATTTAATGATGATTACATTGATAAAGATAAATATCTGCATAAGGATATAACAGGATTGGTAACGCATCACGCGGATTCATATTTACTGGCTGAGCTGCCTGAGGACGGGACATATTATTTACACATAGCTGACGTACAAAACCACGGCAGCGATGCGCATAGTTACCGCCTGAGAGTCGGACAGCAAGAGGGTGACTTTGCTCTGCGTGCTATACCATCGAGTCTAAGTACACGGTCCGGAGCCGTTGTGTCAATTTGTATTCATGTGCTTCGAAAAGATGGTTTTGATGGCGAAATTGAGGTGTATATAGATGACCCAACAGAAGGTTTTGAGCTTCAGGGGGGAAGAATCCCTGCCGGTTGCGATAAAATTATAATGACACTGAAGTCGCCATACAGCAAAACCGACGACCAGGTAGTGGCTTTAAAAATGCAAGGCCGAGCAAGGATAAACAACAAGAATATTATTCACCCGGTCGTTGCCGCTGACGATGTTATGCAGGCTTTTCTTTACCGTCATCTTGTGCCGACAAAGGACCTCCTGTTCCTGGCTAAAAAAAGCAGATGGAAACCAGTACCTTTTAATATTTTGAATAAAAGCCCTATTCAGATTCCTGCTGGTGATAAGGTAAAAGTGCGAATGAAAACATCGAGCTGGATACTGAATCAGAAATTTTATCTTGAGCTTGTCGACCCGCCCGCTGGTATTACATTGGAAAATGTGGCTGTCGAAAACAAGGAGCTTGTGTTCTGGTTAAAGGCTGATAAAAAGATTATCAAAAACAACCTTTCCGGCAACTTAATTATTGACGCTTCCACAAAAAAGAAACCCAAGAAAGGGCAATCTCAGGATGAGATTAAAATAAGCTACTTAGGTATAATACCTGCAATCACATTTGATGTCACGCAATGATTTGTTTCTATACCCTTCAGGGTAAGAAATGTC
>JAGLTN010000361.1 GCA_023135255.1 Planctomycetota bacterium | reverse complement strand
AACAACATCGAAAACATCTTTTTTTATCTCAACCGTTGTTTTCTTAGTTTCTAATTCTCCCTTTTCGATTCTGCCGAGATTAAGGAACTTCTTAACAGTAGCGGTCAAATAATCCAGGCTTCTCGATGCACCATCAAGGGCTTTTTTCTGCTTTTCATTAATCTCTCCCAAAAGGTTATCCCGTACCGAGCAAACATTCATAACGATAGTAGCCACGATGCCTTTAAGCTCGTGCGAAACAAAACCTATCAGGTCAATGTAGCGTTTATTAAGATCTGCCAGCAATTCATTCGAAAGTTTTAAGCTTTTATCCCTCTGCGCAAGTCTTATTGACATTTCATTGAAAGATTCGGCAAGCGCATTTAGTTCGGTTACACCGGTTTTGGTTTCCACCATATGGCCGAGCTCGCCGTTAGAAAGCTTAGTTGTAGCATCAAGTACATTAGTAAGAGGCCTCGAAACGCATGCAGCAAGAATAAATGAAAGTATTACTGCCAATACTGTAGCAGCTGAGATAGTTACCAGAAACATTAACATCGTATTTTTGGCAATGTCATTAAAAGGCTGCTCCAATGTGCCGACATAAAGCATACCGATGACTTGTCCGTTTGTATTCCTAATAGACTCATATGCGGTTTTGTACCAGTCGTTTACAACAAAGGCGCTATCCACCCAGGGCAAGCCCTTGCCAAGTACACAATTATACACTTCCTCTGAAACACGAGTTCCGATAGCACGTTTATCGTCTTTATTTCTGACATTGGTGGAGATGCGCAAATCCTTTTGGAAAACAGTTACTGTACCAATGTCTTTGCCATCATATTTCCTGCCCTGATAGACAATGTCTTTGACCTTATCAACAATACTGTAATTCCTGTTCAGTAAAGTACCACCATATAACACACCTATAAGATTATTATCATAGTCAAAAATGCCGGTAGCGGCTTTTATCATCATCCCTGAAGTTTGCTCACTTTTTTTAGTGGCTTTGGCTTTTGGAGTGTGAATAAATTTTATATATGCCTGTTCAGCAAGGCCGTCACATTCTTTTTCTAACTCTTCCTTTGGTACAATTGTAGTGCCGCTAATAGTTTTTTTGTCTGTTAAAACCCGGCTGACAAGTTCATCATCTGCTTGATTATCGCCAGTAACCAACCGATTTCGAGTTCTTATGATGACCTGTCCCTCTTTGTCTGTGAGCGTTAATATATCCAGAGACTCTGCTTTTCTTATTTCTACTAACTTATTTTTGAGTGTTTCTACATCGTTTTCTAAAATGGCATCTCTAATGAAAAACCTCAAGGCAGTAAAACATACAACATCTTCGATATTTCTTATTTCCGCGGTATATACTTCCCGTGCGAAATTAAGATCGTTTTCTACCTGAATTTGGGCTCTGTCTAAGATGTCATTTTTTATTATGAAAAATCCTATCAAAGCTATAGCCAGAGACAGGATGCCTATAATCGCAAAAAACGACATCAATATTCTCATTTTCAAAGACATTACCGCCATTTATCTGACCTCGGTCTTTTCTGTAACATTGGTAAAGTAAATTATGTTCTCAAGCTCTGTTTCAAAATTAAGATTGCGAATCACACAATCTTCCGGCTCTTTCAAGCATATTGGAGCAAAGTTAAGGATTCCCCTTATCCCCGTCTGTATCATAAGCTCTAAAATCTGCTGGGCTGCAAAATCAGGAACAGAAATAATCCCAAATTTAATCCCATTGTCCTTAACAAAATCGTTAAGTTCCTCAAGCAGAAAGATTGGCACTTCTGCCTCTCTATTATGTTTGCTCGCATCTATGTCAAATCCGGCGACAAGCTCTATTTCATTCTTCTTAAAGCCTGGATAATTCAGCAATGCCCTGCCAATATTACCAACGCCGACCACGATGAATTTTTGCAGTTTGTCTTTTCCCAGGACCCTGTTTATCTGCTCCAGTAACTCCTCTACCAGGTACCCCCCTCGTCTATTACCCGAAATACCGAAAAGTGAGAAATCCTTTCGGACTTGTGCCGCAGTAACCCTTGCGGCATCTGCCAGGTTTTCAGAAAATACCTTTACAAAATTCAACGCTTTCAACCTCATAAGTGCATTTCGATACCTTGACAGCCTGATTATGCAACTTTTATTAGCCATTACTACAATCCTCAAATTATTGTTACTGAACTCACAGTATTTACACTTGCGCTTCCTGTTTGCCACACCAATACCCCCTCTATTGCACAAGATTACATAATATAAATCTTCCAGTCAAGTCTTTTGTGATATTTTTCACATAAATAGCATATTCAGTACACTTATAAGCACTATTGGTCTATGTTTTTGTGTTTTGGGAACATGACGCCATTTTTAAGCCAAAAATCACGTTCTTTGACTTTAGAGCATTTTAATATTTTCTGTTCGCATTTAGGTCATCGTGAGGACGACACTGGCAAAGAAGATTGCACAGCGATATTGAAATATCGCGAGCAA
>JAGLTN010000360.1 GCA_023135255.1 Planctomycetota bacterium | reverse complement strand
GCCTAAATGCGAACAGAAAATATTAAAATGCTCTAAGCCCAGCCGCCTTTCATAACTACTTTTTGCTTTTGCTCGATATTAAAAATGGTTTTCGCATTCTCATGCATGATCGGATCGATCAGCTCCATCGCATCGGAAAGAGTAATGAAACCATCTTCCACTAACTCCGACAGCGCCAGTGAAATACCCATTCTGGCGATGGCGGCATGACCTATTACAGGCTCAACGCAAAGATAGTCCCCGCCGAACGTCAGAACCTTATTCGCAGGTGCGGCAACTATGTATTTCTTCAAAAAATCCTTGGCAGCAACCGGATTAATAATCCACGCCCAGCACATATCTATATAAGCATTTGAAAAGTGTTTGGCAACCGTTATTATCTGCTCATAATAAGGGTAACAGATATGCATGAACACAAATTTCTTATCAGGCCCGAGCTTACACAGCTGAGCAGCAGAAGCTGGATTCTTCACAACTCTCGCCAGCGTCATATAATTATGACCTGCATAATATCCTGTATGAAGTTTTACAGGCAAATTATTTGCTGAGGCTTTATCCACCGCGTACCAGAATATATGATCTTCTAAAAGTTTTTTCTCCTGGGCTGTTACCTGCTGTTTTGAGATAGTCTTCCTGAAAGCCCCTTCAGCCTCCTGCTGCGATACTCTTTCATAATCTATGTCACGATAGTAAGCGTGCTGACTCTTTATCGCTACCGCATACCTGGCATACCTTCCAAACCACCAGTCTATAACCTTGTGCCAGTCAGAAAGATTTTTCACCTTTATCCCCGCGGGCTTGCTAAGCTTCTCCGACCCCGGAGACAGAATCATGTCAAGAATACTCAAATCCTGCATCAAAAGCTCCGGCTGAGCGGATTCAGTTATAAGTGAACTGAGGCTGTTGACCTGACATGAATGGATGTTGCAAATATCTTTCAGAATATATTTATAAAATCCTTTTTTCCTGGTCTTCTCGTAACTATTCTGAATCTTTGCGATAGTTATGTCATTAAGATCATCAACATCATATAACCTTTTAAAAGTGATCCGCACTGCCCGGCCATAGCCTGTATTTTTCACAAACCGCCAGTAAGGTTTCAGAATCTGCCATTTCCTGATCGGATCGTAATCAGCTGAGAAAAACTTATCATAATCTTTCTGCCCCATCCCCGCAGAAGAAACCTCCGAATCAAAATACTGCTTCAAAAGCAGCGTCCAGTCATCCAGATCACCTTTACCGGGATTAACTCTTAATTTCTCCTCTACCAGATGCTCATGCGTATCAACTAATGGCGTCTGGGCAACTTTGTTAAAAATAGTCTTTCGAACTTCGCTGTTGCCCACCATATCCCCACAGCCCATCTTATCCTCACTCGCCTCAACAGACGATGCAAGGCCTGGCTTTAAAAACGCAAACGCTCCAGCCATCGTAAGGCCTTTTAAAGTCGACCTTCTGGAAACTAAGTTTTTCTTCTTCATTTCAACTCCATCAAATAAAACACATTTGCCTGTCATTCTAAACGATTGAAACAAACAAGTATACCATTAAAAAAAGGACCAAGTCACAAGTACTCAGCCCTTATAAAAACTATCTAAAGATTACTATTTTCGCTTTCAGCGGAACCTTCAGTTTCTTTTCCGCAAAACAAAATATTTACTTTTATTTCCAGAAGGTAATTCTTGACCCATTCTAATATATGCCATTTTATTTAAACACTTCTCCTGCTTCAATGCTCCAGAACAATAAATCTAATTCATCTATTGGTATCTTAATTTTCT
>JAGLTN010000036.1 GCA_023135255.1 Planctomycetota bacterium | reverse complement strand
AGGCAAATTTTTGAAAACCGATTTCAGCAAATCTGGTCAATTTTATGAAATTTCCACCTCAAAATTACCAAATCCGCTTTATTTGAAGATAATGCGGGTTTTGTCTGACGCAGACCAGAAACGAAAAGATTCGCTGTGCCTGCCAAAATGAATTATTAGAGATGCCCGTTAATTATTGAAAATCGATTCATTTATACTAATCCCAATTGAATTCACCCGTTTATCCGCGGGTAAATAACTTAAAATAACAAGTTACGGCTTTATTCGCGAACATTTACTACCCTTAAGGGTACAAAATCATCCAGCTTTTCACTGAAAAACATTCCGAATCTGCCGATTTGATAAAATCACTATCTCAAAAAGCACCTACCACCCCCGATATGCGCATCTTTTGCTGCCCAAAAGGGCGATTGATGTACTGCTTTTCCTGAAATTACGAAAAAAACGACTAAAAATCCTGCTCATCCGAAAAAATAAATCGCTCTGAATTAAATCGAAAACTCTTTTTTCCTGTTGTTAAGCTGAGCCTTCAGTCGTGCAACGATGGAAGAATGCATCTGCGAAACACGAGATTCTGATAGATCAAGCGTTGCGCCGATCTCTTTCATTGTCATCTCTTCGTAGTAATAAAGCACAATAATAAGCCTTTCAGCCCGAGTCAGGCCTTTGGTCAGGAGGTTTTTCATATCCCTTTTTTGTGCTTCCATGAGCGGATTTTGGCTTTTCTTGTCCTGGATTATATCGATCTCACGGATATCTTTGTCGCCGTCGCTTTCACCGTAGTTATTAGTCAGAGAAATCAGACCGATTGCGTTGGCGTCCCTGCGAAGCCGTTCAAATTCAACTTTACCAAGCTGTAATTTTTCCGCGGTTTCTTTTTCTGTAGGCGTTCTCCCAAGGTTTATCTCTAATTCCTGTGTTGCTTTTCTAAGCTGATGTGCTCTTGCGCGGACGAGCCTTGGAACCCAGTCCATACTGCGAAGTTCATCAAGAATAGAGCCTCGGATACGAGGCGAGCAGTAAGTTTCGAATTTAACCCCTCTTTCCGGGTCGTAAGCTTCAAGGGCATCCATCAGACCGAAGATACCGGCACTCACAAGGTCATCGACCTCAACTTTGTCGGGCAATTTACTGTGAAGACGAATTGCTGCGTATTGTACTAAGGGCCGATAATGTTCCATCAAAGCATTTCTGCTCTTAACGTCATGAGTCTTATGGAACTGATCCCAGACTTTCTGAATCTCTACTTTATCTTTGGTTTTCACAGGCGTCCTCCGTGAATATCTATGACAAAAACCAGGCTCCGAAGGCCGATGCTCCGGATATTAACCAATCACCATCTTTACTTTTTAAATGTTTTGGCCATTGATTAAAACAGCCCGAAACATCACCAGTACTAATTATCGTCGTATAGCCCGATAACTTTAGAAAAACCACTCAACAAATTTCTTAAAAAAGTTACCGTTATTGCATTTAGCCGCTGAACTGTTTACCAATTTCGCTGCCAGTGCCACAAGAGAAGTAGTGGTCTGCGCCTTTGGATAAGCCAGCACTACTGCTCTGCGCTGACGAATCGCTGATAATAACTGTTCGTCCCTGAGCAGTACACCCGCATTATATATATCAGCGTTAAGAAATCTTTTTGCTACATAAGCAATGTGCTGATAGGTTTTTTTGCCCTCAGCCGCAGAATCCGCCATATTCACAACAACACTGATCTTGCCGTCGTACTTATTGCCTGCTAAAACCTTTATCATTGCGTATGCATCTGTCATTGCCGCTGCTTCAGGCGTAGTCACAACCAGTACATGGTCAGCAGAAAGACAAAAGCTTACCACAGATTTTGTAATCCCCGCCGCAGTATCGATTATCACCGTGTCCGCTTCGTTTTGAAGCTGGTCCAGTTCCCTTATCATTCTCTTTCGCTGGAACTCACCGATATTTGAGAGCTGTTCAAGACCGGATGCACCGCAGATTATACTCAGCCCTTCAGGCCCAGTATGAATAATATCTTTGATTTCTTTCCTGCCGTTAAGAAAATGAGAGATGTTATATTTGCTGTTGATGTTCATTATGACATCAAGATTGCCCAGCGAAAAATCTGCATCGATCAGGAGGGTTTTCTGCCCAGCCGCTGCCAGGCACAAAGCCAGATTTGCTGAGATATTTGTTTTCCCTACTCCGCCTTTGCCGCTTGTTATCGCCAAAACATTTGCTTTTCTTTGGCCCTCTTTCATCATCTGTTGTAAGTGAAGTGCTTGGTTTGGCATTTTTACGTTTTTAATCCTTTAAAAGCTGTATATCCTTATTATTTCTATTAAAATATAGAAACCAATCCTTGTTTCTGCTTCAAAAGCTCACTTGCGACTTTTTTATTGAGCGAATTTTCCAGCATTTTATCGATCTGGGTTTCAATATATTTATTCCTGTTTTCTTTCAGCAAAGCCAGCGAATCATGGTCTATGGTCGCAGATACCTGAAAATCACCGTTAACGCCGAACTTGATAGTCTCAGTATCTCGCAACAAAAGCCTGTTGTTCAGGACGTGCTCAGTAATAGCTTCGTCTATCAATTCGGAAAAGCCATCTACATCAAGGTCCTTAGGAACATAATCAGTTGTATGGCTGTTGTCCAGATTCATGGTGAGTATCTCCTGGCGGGTATCTGTAAATTTTACGATTTTCACCAGCACCTCTGTAATATTGTCCGTTATTAACGATGATATATTCATTTATACTGATCCTAATTAAATTCTACCGTTCATCCTAAGCACTCTCAGGCTTTCCGTTCATCCTGCACACTCTCAAGCCTTTCCGTTCATCCGCGACTAAATAATTTTAAAATAACAAGTTACAGCTTCTTTCACGGCCCCGATATATCGGGATACTACCCTTAGGGTACACAAACCCCTTTAATTGCTCGACGACAAAACAACCATAGCACCTGCTCAAAGCAGGGGGGTAGACTCTTTGCGGGAAATTTCGTTTTGCCTGTCTCATCTATGAGTTTTTCATTCATTTTATACTACTCACACTTTCGCTCTCACAGCTTTCCATATTTCATTCATCCTGCACATTCTCAAGCTTCTCCGCTCATCCAGCACACTCACAAGCCTTTTCGTTCATCCTAATCACTCTCAGGCTTTCCGTTCATCCTGCACACACTCAAGCCTTTTCCGTTCATCCGCGACTAAATAACTCCGCAGCAATGCGTCATAACTTTCCTTACAAAAACTTCTTACCCCAAAGGGCAGATATATTCCTTTATAGCCTAAGCCGTCAGCTTAAATGCTGCTGCGAACTGTCGGCTTCTTTATTCTTACTGAGCATCATGCGTATCTCCGATAGCGTCTTAGTCTCTTTGAGTTCGAGGATTTGGGACAGCCTTTCAAATACCGACTCGTCATAAAGACGATGTCCACCATCGGTCCATTGTGTCTCGCTGATCAGTCCCATTATCGTGTAGTTATGAATTGTCTGTCTGGAGAAAGGGGTGTATCGCACAAGGTCACCGATACGGTAAAGCTTCGCAGGTACTTGAAAAAATCTGTTGCTCGTTGTCACTATCTTTCCAGCTCCGTTCCATTGCTGCTGATTTAAAATCCTTCGCGTGTCCCCGAATTTTTTTTTCAGGAACCAACAACTTTTACGTTTTGTAAAATGTAAAGTATGTTTTATCGGATGTCAAATTTTTTTTTGCTTTTTTTCTGTTTTTTTTAAATTTTTTAAAGTTTTTTTGTAAATCTCGCTAAAAGCGTGTTTGGTCTTAGTGGTTGGCTAAAAACAGAACAGTTTTTCGCTCATTTCAGGCTTTAGAAATGCAGATCGCCGCTGCAGTCCGATAAGAAATGTGAGTTTGTAATGCCGAAACAGTTGAAAGAACAATTAAAGGAACATTTGGAAAGCGAAGCAGGCGAAAAGATAATCGATGGCATTGAAGGGGTGTTTTCAAAAAAAAGAACTCTAACGTAGGCTTTGAAGGGGTGTTTAAGTAAAAAAGAAAGAACAATTAAAGGAACATTTGGAAGGCGAAGCAGGCGAAAAGATAATCGATGGTATTGAAGGGGTGTTTTAAAAAAAAAAGAACTCTAACGTAGGCTTTGAAGGGGTGTTTAAGTAAAAAAGAGAGAACAGCTTGTATTGGTAATGAAAATTCAAGGGAGAATCCGAAGCGATTCAACGAGAAAAGAGCAAAAAAGGCTGTGAGTTTGTAATGCCGAAGCAACGAGCCAACAGGTATCTCAACTTGACGTAAAATATCACCACCCATCTAAACCCTTTCTATGCAGTAATGTTCTATTATACGACTTATCCAGCGTATGAGCCATTATAAAAATAATGAACAAAGCAGAATCTATCTTGCCTATTTAATGTAATTAGGATATTATTACTATAAGGATTAAGAAGCTGTACGTATATATTTGGGTAGAGGATGAATGGGAATGATCGCCAAGGCTAATATAAAACATTGTGTATTGAATCACCAAAAGACAAAGAGATTTCGAGGTGCGTGTTCTTTTGCCGGGCTGTATATGATTGTTGGTGCTGTGATGGGTTTTGCGTTCTCAGCCTCATCCTGGATCGTAGGTATTGTTGTATTTGTATGTCTTGCTGGAGTTACATTGGGTATCGTTGCTATTTGCAAAATGCCTTTAAAAGGAAAAACAGGCACGTTAGTAAGCATTTTTATTCTTTTGATATGCACTGGCTTTGCGGTGGAGACTCTTTTTAAATCCCAACATAAACGGTTGACAAAAGAATTATTCCGAGCCGCTAAAGATGGGGATGAAAGTCGGATCAAGGTCTTGATGGCAAAAGGATTCGACATAAACAAAAAAAGTAAAAGTGAAAAGTACACGCTACTACACAGTGCAGTTCGTTCAGGGAATAATAAGATGCTAAATGCGTTATTGCGGTGCGGCGCCGATGTCAATATTCGGAATTTTAATCAATTAACCCCGCTGGGATTTTTATTGAAAGAAAGTATCAATCCTCCAAGGAATAAAGACTTCGACTTCGACTATGAGCAGGGAGCGAGATTATTAATTGCTCATGGCTCTGTTTTTGATTTCGAGCATAAATATAGCAGAGGTGTGAATTGTATCCAGCGAGCAATATCAGCAAAACAAAACGAAATACTCCAGGTGATGATGGAAAATGGTGCTGATATCAACTTCAAAGAAAAAAAAGGTGGTTATCTGCATTATGCAGTCAGGCAAAAAGCAAAAATAGATATCATCGAAACTTTGCTGTCAGCTGGTATAGATATTGGCATTAGAGATGAAAACGGCAATACTGCTCTTCATATAGCTGCCTATTCTGGGCAAGGAGACATAGTGGAAGAATTACTAAAAAGAGGTGTGAGTATTGACAGTAAAAATAAGAAACAAATGACTGCTTTGGATATGGCAAAAGATTCCAGGGGTAGTTTCCTGGGTAACAGGCAAGAAGTAATAGAATTGCTGGAAAAAAGAAGCGACTTTTAAGTGAGCGAACATGAGAAGGCTAATATTCAATCGAACTGTCTAAGGATAAGGAGTCCGGAATGGATCAGGAGAAAACACACACCTCGGCTGGCAAGTGGTCCGTTGCTTTGGCTGTAATTCCTGTAACAGGTGCACTGTTATTGCTATTGTTGTTTCATCTTGCCTTGGCAAATGCCTCTGGCTGCTCTGGTTTAGGAACTCTTGCCATGGGAGCGATTATTATGTTTTTCACTGCCCATGTTATGGTTGTAATCAGTCTTCTCGGCATTTTTCTGGGTATCTTTGCTATACGTAAAACCAAATGGAGGCAGGGGGCAGCAGGGTTTATTCTAAACCTTTCGGTTCTAATTCTGGTGGGAACGTTCTTAATAGATTTTTATTATGGTATGAGTGTTAATCCTGATCCTGATCGTCTCCGCATTGCCGCATATCAGGGGAAAAAGAGAACAGTTGAAAAACTATTAGCCAAGGGCTTTGACATTAACCATGAATCCAATGGTGAGACTGCCTTAAGCGTTGTAGCTCAAGGAGACAAACAGGAGATATTGGAATTTCTTTTGGCTAGGGGGGCTGATGTAAATATTGGTAAACCGATCAGTAAGGCAGCAATGTGGGGTAAGGTGAAAAATGTGCAGCTTTTGCTGGAACACGGTGCTGATCCGAATTGTCTGATTAGTGTGGTATCATATGGTCACAAGGAAATTGTGAAGCTATTGTTGGACCATGGGGCGGATGTTAATCAAAAAGATAAAAAAGGAAGAACTCCATTGCATGTGGCAGTTACTCGCGGTGTTGAGGAAATTATTAAGCTATTGTTAGGCCACGGTGCTGATGTCAATGCGAAGGATGATCGCGGTGAAACGCCACTGCATGAGATAGTCAAGACACATCCCCAATTTGAGCGGTTCGATGATTTTCGTCGTGCAAGAGTGATCGTTATGTTGTTGGATGCAGGAGCTGATATTGAAGCCAAAACAAAAAAAGGCAAAACACCGCTGCACATGGCTACTGAAGCTATCAGATCTCAGGATGCAATAAAGGTTCTATTAGAACACGGTGCCAATCCTGCAAATATCGAAGATTTAAATGTGCGGTTTCGCTTAGCCCCTACTTCTCTCGACAAAAAACAACTGACTGAGTGAATCAAGGCTAATGCTTCTGATGTTAATATCAACAATAGTCGCGGAGAGAATCCGAGACGATTCAATGGAAAAGAATAGGAGGAAACAGTTTACATAGAGAAGGACGTTGCACGTCATATTAAAAGCGTGCGTTTTATTTTTATTGTTATAGCGTCAGACGATTCAACGGAAAAGAATAAGAGGAAACAGTTTACATAGAGAAGGGCATCGTAAATAGCGATGTCCTTGTAGTTTTTTTATTTGTCTTAGCACTAAAACAGACAAAGTCAAAACTTACCATTTTTTTCCGCGTGCAGAGCCAAAGCGGCCAGTTCAGGTATGGCAGTTGTTGCCGGTTTAATACCAGCTTGCCTGCCAGAGCCAACTTTCAGCAAAGCCGGCGAAATCCTTGAAGTCGGCAATTCCGTCGCTGTTAATATCAAAATGATTTCGATCAGTTCCTGCAGTAACCGGTATAGTTCCGCCTCCGGTGTAGCCACCCTGGAATATAACCGTTCCGCCGATTAGTTCAATGGTTCCATTATTCGTAGTTTGGCCTGTAATTAATGTCTGGCCGTCACTTATCTGCAATGTAGCTCCTGCCGAAACAGTTACGTTACCAATGATACTCGTCGGCCCGGTAATAGCGGCGGTTGCACCGGTTTCGATGTAGAATCCATTTTCAGCGATAATTTTCCCAAAGGCATTGAAAACAGCTCCTGATATTTGGGTTATTTTTTTGGCAGCGAGAGTACCGTCGAGGATTTGGATCGTGGCACCTGGGGAATTTACGAGGTTGGCATCGACTACAAAATCGCCGCCAGTAGTATTGATCATTGCGAGGTTGTTTAAATCGCCGCCTGGTTTTATCTGCAAGGAGCTTGAAGGATCGGCGGAAAGTGAACCATTATTCGTCAGAGGGTGGTACAGGCATTGAATTCTGAGAACCCCAGCCTGTGCTTTGATAAAACCACTGTTATTAAAGGCGCCCTCGGCGTATAAAGTTCCCCAGCCGGTTATCGCAGCGCCACTATTGTTGTTAAAACTGTTGCCATCTTCCTCGGAGCCGCATTGGCCACCGTAAAGTTCTATTTGACCGTAATTTATAAAGTTGCCATCTTCGGTAAATAAATCAGCTCCCGAAGTAGAGATTATGGTTCCGTGGTTTTCAACAGAGTCGGTTTCAACCTCGCCCCAAACTTCAATAGCAGCATTATTCTGGTTATGTAAGACACCGAAGATTTCAGTATTATCAAGTTCCAGAAATGCCCCGCTTAAATTATTTACATCCCCACTAATCCACATATCAGAGATATCCAGCTCCCCATGATTGGTTAGTCCCTGTCCCTCAAAGAAAAGTATGGGGTTATTTGTTCCGAAGAAATAAGCCTCGCCGTAACAATCTAATTTATTTATTGTACGACTTTGTTGCAACGCTACATCGACATCATCGCCGTCTATTGTTACATTAAAGTTGTTCGTTGGATCGTTATCCGGCACGATTGCAGGACTCCAGTTGCTTGCCTGGCTCCACGAGCCCCATTCACTGCCGATCCAGGTTGAGTTAATCGTAGCTGCGTATGCGCTGACTGATGATATTGCTATTACTACCCCTAAAACCAAACCTATTTTAAACATAACCTGTTCTCCTTTTTTTATTTAAACTTTTTTCAATTCTATTTAAAACACTTGAAATACAATTTTTATTTAGGCACGCACGCTGGATTGTCTGGCTCAGCGAAGCAGTCTATCAGCCAGTTTTCGACAAAGACAAGAAGATCGGACCAATTAATTACATCGTCAGCAGGGACGCTTATGTCGCAATCAGGATTCCATCCTGGGTCGCCATCCTCAGTTAACCATGCCGAAGCAAAAATAGCAAAGTCGAGAAAATCAACCTTGCAGTCACCATTAAGATCGCCGGTGAGTGTATGTTCGCACTTTTCGGCTATAAAAATTTCGCCGCCAAGGCCATTATCCCAGACAATAGTTGAGCCGAAAATTTGAGGATAGCTACCATGAATGGGACCGTCATGTGTTAACTGGGTGGTTGTTATACCGTCATAGAAAAATATCTCCTCGGCGCCCCTCCATACGACATTTGAGCCGGAAACTTGGGGGCCCTGATCTTCATAGCTGTTATCCGTAATTTGAGTAGTTGTTGTGCCATCATAGAAAAATATTTCATAATCGCTGCCATCGTGGCCGTACCAGA
>JAGLTN010000359.1 GCA_023135255.1 Planctomycetota bacterium | reverse complement strand
CAAAAATACACATGATCAAAAATGCAACCATGGGCGTTATCATAAATTTAACCGCAGCAAGTGAAAAATACAAGTTTATATACTTTTTAAATCTCGACAGCTTAATACGCAGCCCGATCGCAAAAAATGCCAGAGCAGAAGCAGTATAAATGAAAAAATCCACAATATGAAAGTCTCTTATAAACCCAGGCTGCTTTATACCTGAAATATTCAATATCAAAGCAACCAGGATCGCCGGCAAAACAATATACCGCAAATCAAATATATGGCTCATCTGAAAACGGCTTTGCGGGTCATATTGACGAAGTTCGATAACTTTCAGAAGCGGAAAAAACACAAAATAAGCCGTTGGAAGCCATAAAACAATGTAAATATTTGCCATCGCCAAAGCCTTCGCCCCAAACAATGCATAACACACGAATGCTCCGCCGGTATAACCAAGATTACTTAATGACGATGCAAGCAGAAATGTAATTCTCGATTTTTTGTCAAGCTTAAGCATCATAGCTATAGGCACAGAAAAGGCTGTAACACAAAGCATCAAAACCACCCCCGTAATGGGAAGCCAGATAAACTCAAGTTCCAGCTTTAAGGTCCAGATAACAAATAACGCTACAGGCCAGTTTAAAAACAACAGTACAACCGTCATTATTTTCTTCGCGTAATTTTCCGGCATACCAAACTTGTTAGAAGCAAGATACCCAAAAAACAATCCACCCGTCAGCACAATAAACATACTGACCAGGCGAATGGTCGCCATATTCCCAACTGCTTCGGCTGTTGCTAATATACTGTTGTCAGCTAAAAACATCAGACAAGATAATCTCCATCAACTTTTGTAACAGGGGCAATCTTAGCTGCCAGCTCTTCAAAGCCTTCCTTACCCATAAGAGCAAAAGTCGCTTCTTTGCCCAATTCAACCGCAGGCTGATCGTAAGTATTAATATTAAACAATGCGCCGGCAAAAGAAGTAGTGACTTCAAACAGGTAAATAAACTGTCCGACACTATAAGCATTAACCTTATCAAACAGAACCGTCATGCAAGGCCTCTTGTCATGCAGCAACGCATACTCTGTGGCTTTTTTCTCGCTGTTCAAAAGCGTCCCCATATCCTTACCCGCCAAAAATCCTAATTCCGGTGCACACTCTGGAGCCGGACCAATAGTCACCGACCTGTTAAAGTTCTTAACTTCGAGGAAAGTGAAAAGCTTATCATTGGGCCCTTCGCGATAAAGCTGAACCTGGCTGTGCTGATCTGTCGTCCCCAAAGCTTTTACAGGAGTAGGCCCAACAAAAACCGCGTTGCCGTCAAGATCATTCGTCTTACCAAGACTCTCCGCCCAAAGCTG
>JAGLTN010000358.1 GCA_023135255.1 Planctomycetota bacterium | reverse complement strand
AAAGATAAGAAGTTATGGATTTATTCGCAAAAATTTATTACCATGAATGGAATACTACCCTCAAGGGTGTAAAATAGCGTGTTATGATGAAAAAACGACGAAAATACACAAAATCTGCCGAGGCTTTCGACCAGGCGTGCAAATATATGCCGGGCGGAGTGAATTCACCTGTCAGAGCATTCGCAGGGGTGGATAACGACCCGATTTTTATCGCATCTGCTCATGGGGCAAAGGTTTATGACTTAGACAACAATGAATATATCGACTATGTCGGCTCATGGGGGCCTATGATCCTAGGCCATGCCAATAACAAAGTGGTAAAAGCGGTTAAAAAAGCTGCTGAAAAAAGCACTTCTTTCGGTGCTCCGACTTTGGCGGAAACTGAATTAGCAGAAAAAATAATCTCAAATTTCCAGTCGATAGAAAAATTACGCCTGGTAAACAGCGGCACAGAAGCAGTAATGACCGCCATCAGGTTAGCCAGAGGATATACGAAAAAGGACCTTATAATCAAAATGATTGGCTGCTACCATGGCCATAGCGACAGCCTTTTGGTAGCTGCCGGTTCAGGCCTTGCGGAAAATTCAACACCATCGAGCCTCGGCGTGCCGGTTGATATCGCAAAATTGACGATAGCTTTGCCTTATAATAATATCGAGGCTGTCAAAACCGCTTTTTCCAACCATAAAAGCCGGATAGCCGCGGTAATTGTCGAACCTGTCGCAGCTAACATGGGAGTTATCTTGCCCAAGAAAGGCTATTTAGAACAATTAAGACAAATCTGCGATGACCAGAAAAGCCTATTAATATTTGACGAAGTTATAACAGGATTCAGACTCTCAGCCGGTGGTGCACAAAAATTATTTACTATTACCCCCGACCTGACATGTCTCGGCAAGATCGCAGGAGGCGGACTGCCGTTAGCAGCTTTCGGCGGCAAAGCGGAAATCATGAACCAACTGGCACCTTTGGGAAGTATTTACCAGGCAGGAACATTGAGCGGCAACCCCATCGCTACCGCTGCTGCAAACGCAACATTAGATATCCTGCTGAATGAAAAAAATTATCAAAAACTCGAAGAATCAGGCGCATTTCTCGAAACAGGTCTTAAAAACGCTGCAAAACAAGCAAATATACCGGTAACCATCAATCGCATAGGCTCGATCATGAGCTGCTTCTTCACTGACAAACAGGTAACTGATTTCGACGATGTCCAAAAAACCAATATCGCAATGTTCAAGAAATTCTTCTCAGAAATGCTGAATCAGGGCATTTACCTCGCACCAAGTGCCTACGAAGCAATGTTTATCTCATTAGCCCACACCCAAGCCGACCTCGAAAAAACTATCGAAGCTGGAAAAATAAGTTTTGCCAATTGCAAATATACTGATCCTAATTGAATTTTGCCGTTTATCCGCGGGTAAATAACTT
>JAGLTN010000357.1 GCA_023135255.1 Planctomycetota bacterium | reverse complement strand
GACAGCTTGCGCGAAGGTGAATTTCTTTTGCTCCAGCTTCTCGCAGTGCTCTCATTTTTCCCCTTGTTGTGGTTCCTCTTACGATTGAATCGTCAACGACAACGATTCTTTTTCCTTTTACAGCTTCTTTTACCACGGCGAGTTTTACTTTAACCGCCATTTCTCTTTCTTTTTGATTTGGCGCTATGAAAGTTCTTCCGACATAGTGGCTTCTGATAAGGCCCATATCGAAGGGCAGTTTGCTTTGTTCGGAGTATCCGACCGCGGCAGCAGTTCCTGAGTCAGGTACGGGTATTACCAGGTCAGCTTCGACTTCATGCTCTATTGCGAGTTTTCTTCCGAGTTTTTTTCTGAATTCGTGGACGTTTTCGCCGAAGAAGAAACTATTTTGTTTTGCGAAGTATATGTGTTCAAAGATGCAATGCGCGGGTTTAATTGTTCCCGGTTTTACGAAAAACCTGCTTGAGATACCATTTTTACTCAGAGTTACTATTTCTCCCGGTTCGACTTCCCGAATGAATTCGGCGCCTATGGCATCGAAAGCACAAGTTTCGCTTGCTATGACGAAAGCACCTTGAGGCGTCTTTCCAAGACATAGTGGGTGTACTCCATAAGGGTCTCTTGCGGCTTCTATTCTGTCGGGGAACATAAAGAGCAGGCTGTAAGCGCCTTGAAGATGGTTAAGTACATGAGCGAGCGGGTCTGGCTTGCTTACATGTGAAGGCTTTGCCAGCAGGTGAATAATAATTTCGGTATCAGAAGTTGATTTGAATATACTTCCGTATGCTTCGTATTCATCTCTGAGCAGGGATGCATTTATCAAATTACCATTGTGAGCGACAGCGACTTGTCCCCTGGAATATTCACCGAGGAAAGGCTGGCTGTTTATGGCTTTGCTTGATCCGGTGGTTGAGTATCGTACATGACCTATGACCATTGGATTTGCAAGTTTTTCAAGGATATCAGAACCAGAGCGAAAAACCCTTTTAACGGTTCCCATTCCGGTGTATCGCTGAATATATTGTCCGTCACTTGAAGCTATTCCAGCGGATTCCTGACCTCTGTGCTGAAGGCTGAAAAGTCCGAAATAGGTTTTTTGTACAGCATCAGAATCGCCATAAATGGCGAATAGGCCGCATTCTTCTTTTTTATCTGAACCCATCCAGATAAGCCCTTTACATATTAACATAACTTAGAAATTACGCTGAGAGTCAGCCCAGACGTTAGTTTACTTAATTGAGCAGAGAAGTCAAACGTGCAATCCTTTATTTTTTGACAAATTAAGCTTGAGTGGGATATTTTTTCATGTGTTTTCTTTTATTCTTCTGGGTACATGAATTTTGGGATTCTTTTTACTTTTCCTTCTTTGCTTATGCAGGCTAAGGCTGTTGAGCCTTCAGCGATGATTATGCCCGTTTGGGGGCGTGTTATTTTGTAGTTATGTATTATTTTGCTTGCGGTTACGTTTTCGCAGGTTGTTTCTATTTCGAGTTTTTCATCGTAGAAAGCTGGTCTGCGGTATTTTATGTGTATTTCAGCGACGACGAAGAAGATACCAGCGGCTTCGAGGTCCTTGTATGCGACTTTGTTTTTTCGCAGCAGCTCGGTTCTGCCTATCTCGAACCAGATGGGGTAGACACTGTTGTGGATGACGCCTCCTTGGTCTGTTTCAGCGTACCTTGGCAGGATTGTC
>JAGLTN010000356.1 GCA_023135255.1 Planctomycetota bacterium | reverse complement strand
AGGTGCCGGAATTTTGCCTGCTGATATGGTCGGTGGTTTTTCTGACGCATTGGAAGCCGGCTCAGCTGTTGTCGAGAAAGGTAAAAAGCTCATAGAATCTGGTAAAGAAACAGGTAAGGAAATTGCCGAAGGACTCAAAGGGATTTTCAAGAAGAAAAAGGAGTAGCTTAGAGTTTTATGAAGATTCTTGCACTGGAGCCTTACTATGGCGGAAGTCACAAAGCGTTTCTCGATGGTTGGATAAAAAAAAGTAAGCACAGCTGGAAGCTTCTGGCTCTTGATCCTTACAAGTGGAAGTGGCGGATGAGGCATTCCGCTGTTACTTTTGCAGAGCAGATCAAGGATATTTCAACTGATGATTTTGATGTCATTTTTTGTAGTGACATGTTAAACCTCGCCGAGTTTGCAGGGCTGTTGCCTTTGTCGTGGCAGCAGTTGCCAAAGGTTGTTTACTTTCATGAGAATCAGCTGACTTACCCGGTAAGGTTTGAAAGCGAAAGGGATTATCAGTTTGTTTTTACAAATCTAACCACAGCTTTAGCTGCCGATAGGGTATGGTTTAATTCAGCTTTTCACAGGGATGAATTTCTAAATGAGTTGATAAAATTTTTAAAACGAATGCCGGACTACCAACTGGTAGAGGCAGTAGAGGAAATCAGGAATAAATCAACAGTGTGTTGGCCTGGTGTCGAATCTGAATTTGCCGCTGAAAAAAAATCTGATTCAGCGCTTAAAATCTTGTGGGTCGGAAGATGGGAACATGACAAAAGGCCGGAAGATTTCTTCAAAGCCTTGAAAAGACTGAAAAAAAAGACGCATAATTTTAAGATAAATGTTATTGGTGAGCAGTTTCGCGATAGCCCCGAAGTTTTTGGTTGGGCAAAAGAATATTTTGCTGAGCACATCGAAAGGTGGGGGCATCAGCCAAGCAAAGAGCAATATTTGCAAACTTTAGGTGAGTCTGATGTGGTGGTCTCGACCGCAGGGCATGAATTTTTTGGTATTGCAATAGTAGAAGCGATATTAGCCGGCGCTTGGCCTGTTTTGCCTGAAAGATTAGCTTATCCGGAAGTTATGGGGCTGACGGTCGAAAAAGAGTCTGCTGAGTTTTTCTATGACGGTTCTGTTAAATCTTTGGCTGAGAAGCTGATTCAGCTTGTACATAAAAAAGCAAAAGGAGATTTGTGGGCTGGAGACGATAAAAAAGCGATCAGACTTGTTGAAAAATTCAAGTGGCAAAACCGCGTCAAATTGCTTGATGATGAGATTGACAAGTTGATGCAAAGCAAGGAATAAGGTTTTTTCTTGCTAAGCCTGGTTTTTAGTGTTAGTATAAAATCAGCCCTCGGGCGGTAAGTTGTTCGGCCTCAAATTTTCTTGTCTTATGTTTGTTGGTAATTGAAGTAATTTTCCTGCTTTATTTTTCCTTTTGAGGAGCTATGTATGCCAGAAGTAGTAAGCGGTATTGTTAAAAGAACGCAAAAAGGCGGATTTGTTTTATGTGACCCAGCTAAGGTTTTTGGTCTGGGCCCGGGGATGGTAATTGTGCCAACCAAAGTTGCTCGCGGTTGTTCATTGGCCCAAGGCGCGACTGTTGTCGGCAAAGCTGAAAAAGGTAACCGTGGTGGAAGGATCGTTACTGAAATAGAATCTGTTTGCGGCCTTAGCTGCGACGAGTTTAAAAAACGCAAGTCATACAAATATCTAACCGCGATTACACCTAACGAAAGATTCAGGCTTTCTGACAGCGGTCAGGAAAGTATGCGGATTATTGATCTAATCGCTCCTATCGGCAAAGGGACTCGCGGATTGATAATCGCACCTGTAAAAACCGGTAAGACAGTTATGCTGGAGCATATCGCCAATGCTATTGCTGAGGTTGAGCCTCAGACAAGGGTTATCGTTTTGCTGATAGATGAAAGACCGGAA
>JAGLTN010000355.1 GCA_023135255.1 Planctomycetota bacterium | reverse complement strand
TCATTTGTTTGAAGGCGGCGCCGAAGATTTTCTCCGATTCGCCGTAGGCCGGCGCGGTATCAAAATAATTTATATCAGAATCGTAAGCAGCCTTTACAATCTCCGCTGATTCATCGAGCTTGTCTTTTTCAAACCTCATCCCGCCGAATCCGATGGCTGAGACTTTTTTGCCAGTTTGTCCGTAACTATTGTATATCATACGACCATTTCCGTTTCTTTATTCTTTTGCACTAAAGGCGGATTTTAACACAATTCAGAAATTTTGCACGGATTGATTAACGCAAAACCTGCTGAAATATTTTGCCTTTGCAGTAATCAAATGATATTATCTGAAAAAGATACAGGTGAATTCAATTTGGATCAGTATACATGGAGATAGACAGAAAATGAAAATAGGCATAATCAGCGACAGCCACGACAGCCATGCCGGCGTACTAAAAGCCGTCGACATATTCAATGAGGAAAAAGTCGATTATATTCTGCACGCAGGCGATATAATTTCGCCTTTCACCGCGAGGGCGTTTGCAAATGTCAAAAATGCAACATTTATCGCAGTTTTCGGAAACAACGACGGCGAAAAACTACTGCTGGCCTCAATAATACAAGCCTTCGGCGGACAAATTCACGAAAACGTTTTGAATACCGAAATTGAGGGGAAAAAAATATTCATGACCCACATCCCCTCAACAGTTGAAGAGGTAATCGAAACGGGTCATTATGACCTGGTTATCTATGGCCATACCCACCGCCAGGACATTAGAAAAGTGGGCAACACGCTGGTTATAAACCCCGGCGAATCAACCGACTGGATAACCGGCAAAAGCTCGGTGGTAATATTAGACCTTGAAGATATGCACTACAAAGTCGTTAAAATAAAATAAGAAATCTTTTTCGTTATATAAACAAGGCTATTCAAATTTCCCAATAAAATGCTCGGAGACTCTCTTTATGTATTTACAGTCTTTTCTCTGGTCGTAAAGTTCCCTTACCAAAGCAATGGCAGATTTGGCTTTTGGGCCTATCAAGTCAAGCACATTCAACGCATAGTGCAGCGACTCTTCTTGCTGGCTTGTGTTGCGAATTTCCTTTGCTAAAATTTTTATCGCATCCCGAGTACGGCCTGTGAGGTGCAGCGATTGTGCTGAAGCGATCCTGACACTTACCACTGCGTCCGTTGATATTTCTCTTAATCTCACAATGTCGTCGGCATTACATTTGTCCAACTGCCCCAACGCCAAAACCGCCCAGTATCGCATAGCAAAATCAGAATCTCTTAAAGCTTTATAAACTACCGGCCTGTCTGCTTGTTCAGGCTCAGTTGAAATAATCGCTAATCGTAAGATTTTTTTGATTCGCTTTTTCCCGCCATTTCTATGGAAAATCGCATATTCACTGCCGAGGTCTTTAGCAAGTTGAACCATTTCAGGCTCGGGTATTAAGCCTGTATCACGGGTTTCGATCATCCATTGCACAAGTTCAGCGGCGAGTTGTTTTTTGATTTCTGCATATTCAGGACTACCCGCCAGATTAGTAGTTTCCCATGGGTCTTTTTGAAGGTCATAAAGTTCCTCTGGTGGTCTGCTATCTGCCATCCATTGCTGGATAGATTTATTGAGCTTGCCTTGTGAATGCAGCTTTCGCATCTCCTTCATCGTATTGCAATTTTCCGCGTAGCTGAGGTATGGAAAATAACCAATGAAAGGCATAAAATTGCGGATGTAGCGATATTGCCTGTCACGGACGGAGCGAACCATATCGTAATTTTCATCGATGCGTTGTCGGGCTCCAAAAATATATTTTCTTTGCTCGGAAAGGTCGGGGCCTATAAATGCTCGGCCTTGCATGTAGTTTGGCACATTTAAACCTGCAAGATTCAATACAGTAGGCCCAAGATCGATAAAATTCACCAGTTGAGTATCTGCGTTTCCAGGGGCAGCTTGTCCATGGGTCCTGAATTTTTTCGGGACACGGATAATCAATGGTGAGAGTGTTCCGGAATCATAAAGGAATCGTTTGGCCCTTGGCAAACCATTACCGTGATCCGACCATATAAAAATAACCGTATCTTCATACAGCCCAGCCTGGGTTAGTTCATCAATTTTCTCTTTCACAAAATAATCAAATTCCGTGATTCGCTCAAACAGTCTGGCAAAGTCTCGTTTCACTGCCAAAGTATCCGGGTAGATTGGCGGGACTTTTATATTTTCAGGTTTCTGCCACTCGGATTTTTTTAACTTCTCAGGATGCGTGTTATCAAAATCAGAACTGTTCCATAATTTGCTTTCATGAGTATTGATAAAATTAAACACAGCAAAGAAAGGTCTACCGGCTGGTCGATTTTTCCAGTGGGCTTTTTTGCTCGATTCATCCCACGCAGCCTTTGATGTTTGAAAATTGTAATCTTCTTTGGAATTATTGGTGCAGTAATAGCCTGCTTGTCTCAAGTACTCTGTAAAGAATTTAATATTATCTGGCTTTGATGCAGTGCATCGCATATTGCACGAACCGAGACTGCTTGGGTACATGGCTGTTATAATGCCTGACCTGCTCGGGGCGCAAACACCATGAACAGTAAATGCCCTTGTATATCTGACGGCTTCTTTTGCAAAGTTATCTATGTTAGGAGTAATTGCAAATTCTTCGCCGAAACAACCTAAATGTTGGCTGATATCCTCACAGGAAATCCACAAAATGTTAGGACGCTTTTTAATATTCTCGCCATGGGCTAAATCACAAAATGCCAAGCTGCTTAACGTACCGGCTGTAAGATGTAAAAACTCTCTCCTCGAAATAGCTTTACCCATTTAAAATGCTCCGTAAAATTACCTGTCAAAAAACCAACATCACTAATAATTCTACTTGAATCATCCCAAATCGTCCAGTATCATATCCTAACATTATTAATTGACATGGAGAAAACATGAAAAAAACTAATTTCATCGTATTTGTTTTAACATTAGTTTCAGCTCTGCTGTTGTGCTCATGCACACAAACGCAAAAAACAACGAATGAAAAACAAATCGCTATCCAAAAGCCAGGCTGGCAGCTTACCTGGAGTGATGAATTTGACAAAATGGATCACAGCAAA
>JAGLTN010000354.1 GCA_023135255.1 Planctomycetota bacterium | reverse complement strand
AATTCAATTAGGATCAGTATAAAAAGATTTGTTCATAAAAACGATATGTTTGAAAGGGTTAATATATGAAAGCAAAGAGTGTTATATTTTTCGGTTTATTGGGTTTAGCAGTTTTGTTTGTGAGCTATGGCCATAGCTGGGCACAATCAAGTGAGAAGCCAAGTGATTCAAAATATGGTGTGGTAAGTATCCGGACGATATTTGAGAATAGTCAGAAGAATGTAAAGTATCGTACAGATGCAGAGGCTCAGCAGGACAGGATAATTGCAGAGCTTGAGAAGCTTTCTAAAGAGATGGATGCAGATGAGGCGGGCCTGAAGACTCTTGTTGTCGGCAGCGGTGACTATATGGCACTTAGCAAATCAATTTTTGAGAAGCAGGCAAAGCTCGAAGCATTGAAGGAATTTCATAAACAGAGTATGACTATGCAGGATAAGCAGTGGACGGAAAAGATATATCAGGATATTCTTCGCATTACAGGTGAAGTTGCCGCCCAGCGTGGGTTGGTTATGGTTTTCGCAAAAGATGAAGTTGAGTTTCCAACACCTACCGCAAACGAGCTGATGCTTGTTATTCGTACGAACAAACTTCTTTACAGCGGAGGTTGTGTTGATATTACAGGTGATGTTATGACTGTGTTTGATGCAGAGAAGTAGCAGTTATTAAGAGATTAGGGTTTTATTAGTATGGAATTAACGACTGGTCAATTAGCGGAAAAGATAGGCGCTAAAATATTTGGCGACGATTCGGTGGTGATTAGTTCGGTTGGGACGATAGATACTGCCGGCGCAGATCAGATAACCTTTGTTACTGATAAGAAGCGTTCGTCTAAGGTTGCCGACAGCGGCGCTGGTGTAGTGATGGTTTCTGCGCGTGTTGAAGGTTTGGATAAGCCCCAGCTTGTAGTTGATGATATTAATAAGTCGCTGATCGATGTTTTAGGGATTTTTGCCCCGCAGTTGAAAGGATTTCGACCTTCGATAAGTCCCGGTGCTGAGATTGCCGATAGCGCTAAGATCGGCAATGATGTTTATATCGGCCCAGGGGTTGTTATTGCTGACGGCGCTGAGATCGGCGATAATGTAGTTCTTAAAGCTGGATGCAAAATTGGTGAAAATTCCAAAATTGGCAACGGCAGCAGAATGGACTATAATGTGGTTGTGTATCATAACTGTTCTATAGGTAATAATGTTATAATCCAAGCCAACAGCACTATTGGAGCGACAGGTTTTGGTTATTATTTTAT
>JAGLTN010000353.1 GCA_023135255.1 Planctomycetota bacterium | reverse complement strand
TAAAATTCAATTGGGATCAGTATAGCTAAGTCCTCAGGTGTAAACCGGAAAAGCAAGCGACGTCGGCATCACATCATAGCCATAAAATGTATGCACGATATGATCTTCATAAACATCCACAAGCCTTAACCCTGCCGGATCAGTTGCTTCATTAAAAGCATTGCTGCTTGCGGTTGAGGTGATTATTTCCAGACCGTTATCGTTTACATAGGCAGTATTATGGTAATGGCCATTGAAAACAGCTTTGACGTTGTATTGATGACACAGACCAAGTATTTCCTGTCGTTTTACAGGCCCTATATTGAAATATTGTTCAGCCTCTGTGACACTGCTAAGACACAAAGGGTGGTGCATAAACAGCATTATGTTACAGAATTTTGTCTGTGATGATTTCTTGAGTTCGTCTTCAAGCCAAGCCATTTGTTGATTTGCCAACTCTTCAATGTTGCTCGAATTTTTAAGCAGATCTGATTCCAATATAATAAACAGATTATTGCGATAGATAAATGAATACCATATTGGTGCAAAACGCTGCTCATACCATGCGATTGATCCATAAGTTGGCGGTGTTCCAATATCGTGATTGCCCGCAACGTCATATCTTTTAACCAGGCTGTTCATCTGAGAGAATTTATTAAAGTAAACCTCT
This sequence comes from Planctomycetota bacterium, assembly GCA_023135255.1. Taxonomy (GTDB): domain Bacteria; phylum Planctomycetota; class Phycisphaerae; order Sedimentisphaerales; family Anaerobacaceae; genus JAGLTN01. The sequence continues at coordinate 8,784 of JAGLTN010000353.1, read as the reverse complement.
GTCTCGTGTATAACACCATAGTTGTTATAAGCCCTATCCGTCAGGTCTCCGCAAACTATCACAAATGGCGGCAATAGCTGATTAAGATGTGAAACCGCCTGGATAAGCCTATTGGTTGAAAAAGTTTCCCCATTCATAAATAGTTGCGGATCAGCCATTACGACAAATGAGAAAGGCTCATACTTTTTGACACGAAAGCTTTTTACCGTACTTGCCTGACAAATCGCAGGCCCGGCCAACATCGAAGCTGCAGTCCCTTGCATAAATTTACGTCTTGATATTTTTTTATCAGCCATATTTTTTTCTTAATATTATTATTTGACATATTCGAGGAGATATCGACAACTTCAGGAAAAATATTCAGCTAAGCTCCTCAGGTGTAAACCGGAAAAGCAAGCGAAGTCGGCATCTCACTATAGTCATAAAAAGTATGCATGATATGATCTTCATAAACATCCACAAGTCTTAGACCTACAGGGTCAGTGCCGTCGGTATTAAAGGTATAGCTGCTTGCGTTTGAGGTGACTATCTCCAGACCGTTATCGTTTACATAGCGGGTAAGATGACGATGGCCATTGAAAACAGCTTTTACATTGTATTGATGACAGAGGGCAAGTATTTCATGTCGTTTTACAATTCCGATATTCCAACCATCATCAGCTTCATTAACATTATTAAGACACAAACCATGGTGCATGAACAGCATTACATTACAGAATTTTGCTCTTGTTGACTTCTTGAGTTCGTCTTTGAACCATAACATTTGTTTATCTGCCAAAGCAGGGACGTTGCCGGGTTCCCTGAGCAAATTTGATTCCATTATGATAAACAGATTATTGCGATAAACAAATGAATACCATATTGGTGCGAATCGTTGCTCATACCATGCGATTGATTCATAAGTTGGTATAGCTCCCGTATCATGATTGCCTGCAACGTCATATCTTTTAATCAGGCTGTTCATCTGGGAGAATTTGTCAAAGAAAACGTTTGTCTCGTGTACAACATTGGGGTCGTCATAAGCAGCATGTGTCAAGTCGCCGCAAATCATCAAAAATGGAGGCAATAGCTGATTAAGATGCGAAACTGCCTGGATAAGCTTATTGGTTGAAAAAGTTTCTCCGTTCATAAATAGTTGCGGGTCAGCCATTACAACAAAAGAGAAAGGCTCAAACTTTTTAACACGAAAACTTTTTACCTTACTTGCCTGGCAAATCGCAGGGCCCATCAGCATCGAAGCTGCGGTCCCCTGCATAAACTTACGTCTTGATATTTTTTTATCAGCCATATTTTCTTTCTGAATATTGTTATTCAACGTGTTCGAGTCGCCAGTAATAAAATCCGTCATCCAAAATGCCCGGATCGTATGTATTTGAATCTGCCGGGAAATTACCAATATAAGCATCAGAACTATGATCTGCGATTTCAACTTCATTCGCATCAGTGCCAAAGTATAGATCGTAAGAGCTGGCAAACAAGCCTGGTGTCCAGCTTAAGGTTATGTCATTCGGTTCATAGTAAGATTCATCATAAGGAACCATATCAATCACCTCAAGGTAATAAGGCCTGATTATACTCTGCAATTCTTCCTGTGATAAGGCTCTATCGTAGATCCGTACATCGTCTATCTCACCCCACCATTCTACGTCCGACATTATCGAGGCGTTCCCGATCAAGACATTATCGTCGTTTGGTATCATATTGCCAGGAGCAGATCTTGTGTTATCCAATGTTCCGTCAACATAAATATATTGAGTAGTTCCATCATAAACTGCCGCGACATGGTGCCATTTGAGATCAAATACATTCATACTGCCTATGACAGACCTGCCGATATCATAGCAGGAAAAAGTCAGGAAATTACTATCATAATCTCTGCCGAAGTGAAATGCCGAGCCTTTGCTGATAATCTTCATATCATTTTTAAGTGCAGCTGCTCTAACCCATGCTGCTAATGTTATTGCATTTGTAATATCGAAATTAGATTCGTTAGAGACTTCAATAAAGTCGCCATCGCCATCGAGTTCAATAGCACCGCCCATCTCCCAGGTAGTTTTTCTGGCATCTCCCTGTAATGTCCCGTTGTTGCCGTTGCCGGTATAATCTATTGCTTCGCTGGCAGATAAATCGTCGAATTTCCACCAGCCGATAAGACTCGGATCAAGGCGGTTCCAGTTGCCTGCCAGCAGGGAGAAATCTTTCATATTAACACTGCTGCTTCCATTGATATCAGCACCATTGCAGTCATTGACATCGCATCCGCTTATCAGCCATTTAGACGCCATTACAGAAAGGTCGGCAAAGTCCACATAGCCGTTACCCGTAATATCCCCCTCAAGGGCAAGGCTGCAATTAAAAGTAAAAAGTAACAACACTATGGAAAATAATGCCAACGATCGAAACTTGTAAAAGCTGTTTTTCATTTAAAATTTTCCTACTTTCATTCGCAACTATCAGCTACACTTGTCATAAAAGTGGGTTCTCATGATAAATAGAGCCCCCTGACACTTGCATTTACCTGTTACACAATCTTTTTACTAACTTCACCATATTATACCAAATAATGTTAATTTAGTCAACGCCGGTGTAGTCAATAAGCCATTTTTCGCAAAGCAGCATCAAATCTTCTGCATCAATTACACCGTTACCGTTGATATCTGCACCATCGCACCACCCACAGCCGGTTAAAAGCCATTTTTGGGCAAATATAACATAATCCTGGAAGTTTACTTCTGAATTTCTATTGATATCACCAACTCTTGGAGTGTTGACGAACTGGTATTCGTCCTGCGTTCTCCACTGATTCAGGTATGGCGAAAAGCTTTTTTCCTGTATTGTTCCATCAGGCTGAAATTCTATCAGCCTTAACCAACCATCGCCGCCATTGCTTATCCATTGTGCGTTGAAAAGACTCTGGAAGACGCGGTTGCCGTGTATGCCCTCATCGACCCGGTGTCCGGTTGCGATGCCGTCGCCGTCGCGGTCGAGATAATGGCCGTTAAAAGTCATTATGATATTTTTATGCAAACTTGTAAGCTCGTCCCAAAGCTCCTGACCACAGTGACAATCAGTAAAGCCATAAGTTTGCGGACTGCCAGGCGTATCTGGTAAAGAACGCAAAACTTCTCCGGTTGTGGTTCTTGACAGCTCATCCATTATCTCATGGGTCACAATAACAATCTCGTGATTTGGATTTGCCGCGATTATTGGGTTCGCCCAGTCCAGCACTGCCTGGCGTTTTTCAAACTCGATAACAAGAATAAGAAATTTTCTGCCATTCGGGGCGGTGAATTTATAATAAGAGTTTTCAATTCTGCCGGTTTCGAACGATCCGCCAAAAATTTCCTGATTTTTAGAGTTATCTAAAATACTGAAATAATCGTTTAATTTTGTACCTGTATAGCCGTCATGATTGCCAACTGCCAAAGCATAAGGCACAAACCCGTTAAGTATGCTTATACTCTCCTTTGCCCGAACCCATTGTTCGCTACTGTTGTCGTCAGTAATGTCACCAACATGCAATGCCATTTGAATATTTCTTTGCTGAGCAGAATCTTTTATCCATTGCGTCATACATTTATATATTTCGTTGTCTGTATCATTTTTGACGTAGTATTGTGTATCCGGTATCATTACCATTGTTATTGAACCGGCTGCAAATGTCAGAGGGTCATCATTATCGAGCAGCATTACATCGACAGTAAAATTCTTATTATTGTAATTTGGGTCGGTTGAACTTGTCAGATGGTTGATGAAAATGGTTTCTGAGACATCGAAATCATTATTATCGATAGCTGAAACATTTATCACACAGTTAGGCTCTGCTCCCGCTGGTAAAGTGATATTTAAAACCTGCCCCGCGCCTGCTCCGATATCAAGCCTCTCATTCGGCGTTATAGCGATGTCAACATCTGCTGAGGTAGTTTCAAGGATTTTGATTTTATAGCTGTCGTTAAAATTTCCTTCTGCCACCGTTGTTGAGCCTTGTGATTCTACCACAACGAAACCTGGTAATCCTAAAAGAGTGAAATTGAGATTGTCAGCCATTCCGTTTTGATAGTCTCCAGAAGCATTGAACCATTGAAGAATAAATTCAATGGTTCTTACCCCTGGCGGGATGCTATCAGAGAGCGACCTTTCAAGCAGTGTGGTAATATTACCTCTGTTTAAAGCATTAACATTGCCAATCCTGCAGTTTAACTGTATTTCACCGTTTTGGTCATAACATCGTGCGTACAGCATTACCGAATCGCCCTGATCTAAATAACCGCCAAAATATCCGGATATTTCAAATTTCAGCATTCCCTGGTCAATTTCAGTAGCCAGGTCAGAAACGTCTATGCTCTGGCTAATTATCGGGTTAGGTTCTCCAGCCGAGATTTTGCCGCCATAAAAGAGACTATCTCCAAAAGTTTCAGACGGGAAATTAGCCTCTGGTGGGGTTACATAGTTACTGTCCGAAGTTATTCCATAGTCCAGCGGTATCGCTATAGTGTCATCAGCTATTTCCCAGCTATCAATTATTATAGTCGCATTATAATTGGAATTTGTGCCATTAGCCTCTGCTGAGGGGTTTTGAATCAGGTTTACTCCTAAACGGGTCGCCTGTCCTGAGGATATTGGCAGGGAAAACAGCAAAGCTGTCACAATGCACAGAAACGATATTTTTTTCATTATAAACCCTTAAAAAATAATACGATCACGCTATTATATCATTTCGGACAAGATAAAGTCAAGATTTACGTTAAAATAGGCAGTTAGCCTGCGGCACTGTCAGGTTGGCAGATTTGACTGCTATTTTGCCAGATTCACAATCTATGTTGTGTATGTTCTAAGTGTTTTTGTAATATAGCTTTATGTTCAACTCTCATCATCTCTCCCTTATTGGCACAACATTTGCACAATACTTTTATCTTATGGTAAATGGTATGTCAAATATTGATGAAGTTAATGTGTTGGCGAGTATGGCTGGTTGGGCTTGGCCTAGCGCATTGCAGGATATATTTAAACCAAGAGGTGTAAACCTCATGGTTGCTCGCGATAGCGCTGAGTTTGTCGATGTTATCGAACAAAGACGGATTCACACTGCTATAGTTGATATGGATACCGAAAAATCCAATGGTCTGGCTACGATAAAACTCATCAGGCTGGACTACCCAAGGCTGCCTTGCATTATGCTGAAAGACAAGAGTGATGATAATGTGCTTACAAGGGCTCTCGAACTTGATGTTTTTGGAGTTGTGAACAAGCCGGTAGATATGAACATATTACAGTTTTTGCTGAACCGACTTTTTCAGAAGAAGTATAACAGCGACATTTTCGCTTAAATTTAAAATATAAACAATATGAATGTTTTGAAAGGAGTAATCCAGAGATGAAAATTAGACCATTAGCAGACAGAGTTCTTGTTGAACGTCTTGAAGCAGATTCAGTGACAGCGGGCGGCATTGTTTTGCCGGAAAGTGCAAAAGAAAAACCTCAAAAGGGTAAAGTTGTTAGCATCGGTACAGGCAAAGTTCTCGAAGACGGCACTATTAAAAAAATGCAGGTTAAAAAAGGTAATATTGTTTTGTTCACCAGCTATGCCGGTACAGACGTCAAGGTCAACGACAAAGAATATTTGATTATGGATGAAAGCTCAATTATGGCGGTAATCGAATAATTAATTCCCAACGTAATATATAAATAGGAGAATATAAAAAATGGCAGCAAAAAAAATAGCTTTTGGTACTGAGGCAAGAGCCAGCATTCAAGCCGGTGTTAAAAAACTGACCGATGCAGTTAAGGTTACTCTTGGACCTTGTGGTCGAAATGTAGTACTGGAAAAATCGTTCGGCAGCCCAACAGTTACCAAAGACGGTGTTACCGTAGCGAAAGAGATCGAGCTGGAAGATGCTTATGAGAATATGGGTGCTCAGATGGTTAAAGAAGTTGCTTCGAAGACTTCTTCAGTCGCAGGTGACGGCACTACTACAGCAACGATCATGGCAGAGGCAATATTCAATGAAGGTCTGAAGAATATCACCGCCGGTGCAAATCCAATGATGGTAAAACAGGGCATCAACAGGGCAGTTGAAGCAGTTGTTGATGAGCTTTATAAACAAAGCACTTCTGTTGAATCAAGCAAACAGATCGAACAGGTCGCAACATGTTCAGCTAATCAGGATAATGTCATCGGTAAAAAGCTTGCCGAGGCAATGGATAAAGTTGGTAAGGATGGCGTCATTACTGTTGAAGAGGGTCAATCCCTTGAGACTACAGTTGATCTGGTTGAAGGTATGCAGTTCAATAAAGGTTACCTTAGCCCACACTTTATAAATAATACTGAAGATATGACAGTTGTGCTCGAAAAGCCTTATATCCTCGTGCACGAAAAGAAGATCAGTTCTATTAAGTCACTCGTACCGCTGCTGGAGAAAGTTTCAAAGCAGGGTAAGCCTTTGCTGATTATCGCAGAAGACGTTGAGGGTGAAGCATTGGCTACTCTGGTAGTTAATAAGCTTCGCGGTGTTTTGCAGGTTGCAGCTGTTAAGGCTCCTGGTTTCGGTGACAGAAGAAAAGCTCTGCTTAGCGACATCGCAGTAGTTACAGGCGGTGAAGCGGTCTTCGAGGACCTCGGAATGCAGCTTGAAAATATCGAGCTTACTCAGCTTGGTAGGGCAAAAAGAGTTACTATCGATAAAGACAATACCACTATTATCGAAGGCGCAGGCGCCACAGATGCTATTAAGGGCAGAATAGAGCAGATCAAAAGAGAGATCGAAAGCTCGACAAGTGATTACGACGTTGAAAAATTGCAGGAAAGACTGGCAAAACTCTCAGGCGGTGTTGCAGTTATCAATGTCGGTGCTGCTACTGAAGTTGAGATGAAAGAAAAGAAAGCAAGAGTAGAAGACGCTCTTCATGCCTGCCGGGCAGCAGTAGAGGAAGGAATCCTTCCAGGTGGCGGCAGTGCAATGCTAAGAGCTATCGCTGTTCTCGATAAGGTCAAAGCTAAAGATGATATCAAAGTTGGTGTTGATATTGTTAAAAGGTCTTTAGTTGCTCCGATCAAGCAGATTGCGAAAAACGCTGGTCTTGATGGTTCGATCGTTGCTCAAAAAGTTATTGAGAGTGATGAGACCAATTATGGTTACGACGCATTGACCAAAAAGTATGGCGACATGCTCAAATTTGGTGTGATCGTTCCTACAAAGGTTGAAAGGGTGGCTCTTCAAAATGCTGCTTCTATCGCAGCTCTGCTTTTGACAACGGACGCGATTGTAAGTGAAATTCCAGAAGAAAAGCCGGCGGCTCCTCCAATGCCGGGTGGCGGCGGAATGTACTAAAATATATTGATAAAGGCGGGTCTTACATATAGGCCCGCTTTTTTCTGTCAGGAGACTAAAATGGTTTTTCGTTTTTATTCTGATACGATAAGGCAGGCTTCAAAAACTGTTGCAGCAGGTTCTGTGATAGTAGGGATGATACTGGTAGGCTTTGGTTTTATGATATTTCTTTTGCCTAAATTTTTCGCGACGCTGGCGGCAATGGTGTTTTTTGTAGCTGGTGTTGGTTCAGCTATTACCGGGGTGAAAATATTCTGGCGACAAAGAAAGCTCGACAAAATGAATCATCAGCAAACCAATGACTACAGAGAAAATGTTCGAATCCATAGAGATGATGTTTTTTAATTGCTTCTAAATAGTTGTCCCTGAAAAAGTTTGTTTTGAGCGTTAATCTACGGGGGTTCAAATCTCCCGCTTCCGGTTTTTTATCCCCTTATTTTACAATGACTTAAGTTTTTACTACCCCACTTCTGGATTTAATCATGAAACCTGTGTTGTGTTCTCAGGCAGATTTTCACCAGCATCAGCATTACCGGTACCTCTATCAGGACACCTACTACAGTTGCCAAAGCGGCACCAGAAGACAATCCGAACAGCATAGTTGAAGTGGCTATGGCAACTTCAAAATGATTCGATGCTCCGATCATAGCTGACGGAGCTGCATCTTGATATTTAAGTTTCAAAAGTTTACTTAAGCCATATCCCAAAGCGAAAATAAATACCGTTTGAATGAACAGAGGAACCGCAATCCACAAAATAGTTAAGGGATTTGAAAGAATGGTTTCGCCTTTGAAAGAAAACAGCAGTACTAAAGTTAACAATAGAGCGATAATCGTGATCGGAGTCAGAATATGTAAAAACTTTTCCTTAAACCATTGCGCTCCCTTGTGAGCAATGATCCACTTGCGAGAAATGAAACCAGCAAACAATGGCAGAGCCACGTATATAGCAATCGACAGTAATAAGGCCTGCCAGGGAACGGGCAGCTTGCCGACACCTAAAAGAAAACCTCCAAGAGGCCCATAAAGAAACAGCATTGCAAGTGAATTAATGGCAACCATCACCAGTGTATGCCCATCGTTGCCTTTTGCAAGAGATCCCCAAACAAGAACCATTGCTGTACATGGGGCAATACCAAGAAGTATACAGCCAGCCAGATAACTTCGCCACAGTGGCACTTCGAGCATTTTGACACCATTTTGCATAACTACAGTGCCAACGCCATATTCAGCTCCTAATGGTAAATCCAATCCGAAAGGCATTTTGATCAGATCAATCGCATCCGGGCCGATGAAACCATAAAATAATGTGCCAAGAAAAAACGACGATATCGCGTACATTGTGAACGGTTTGACTGCCCAGTTTATAAACAATGTCAATCCTACCGGTTTGATGCTCTTGCCAGCTTTAAGCACCTCGGCAAAATCGATTTTGACCATAATCGGGTACATCATAA
>JAGLTN010000352.1 GCA_023135255.1 Planctomycetota bacterium | reverse complement strand
CGGGCAGTTCAAGTTGACTTGCATCTGTATCAAGTTTTTCAGTCCAGAAATCAGCAAGGGCTTTTTCGTCAGTAAAAACACTCTTTGCTTTCCTCGCGTAAGCAAGACAAATATGCCTCTCAGTCGGATTACCCGCAGGTGTCAGGCTTAGCACGTCTTTGTCATAATCCAACTCAACAGGTGCAAGATACTTATTCACTCTCTCAGCCAAAGAAATATTTCTCTCCTGAGCAGTATCCTTCAAACTGTTGAGAAACTTCTGCTCATCAGCGGCAAACTCAGCTTTTGTAAACCCTATCCCCATATTATAAGCAATGCCAGGCTCGCCGGGTGAATTAATAACTTTATCTGCCAGATCAGGAACAAAGACACGACTTTCCATTCCGACAGTTGCCTTGAGACCGAAAAGCTTAGCTGCATAGAGAAATTCTTCAAGCCCGTCAAGAACATCGAAATCCACAACACCCGCAACCGCCAAACCTTCTTTGCGCCCAAACCAGGCTAATTTAGCAGGAGAATATCCCATGTAATTGTAGGAGTAAAAACTGTGGAAGTGCAGATTGGTCTGGTCTGTCGGCTCAGGTAAACTAACCTTAGCTGAATCAACCATTTCTCTTAATTGATTGAGTGCCTCTTTTCGATCAGATGAATCAAAGCTGTCTAACTTCTTTTCAATTTCCTTTGCCAAACCATACTCCGTTAACTCAAATTTTACTTTCCTGTGGCAGATATGTGGTTGTCTCTATCGAATTGGCCACTATCTTTCTCGCATCTGCAAGCGACTGGATTTGCCCCTTGGCAATAGCCTGTATCATAACATTACCGATCGCCGTAGCTTCTATAGGGCCAGCGATAACTTTTTTGCCCGTAGAATCTGCGGCAAACCGACAGAGCATTTTATTTTGTATCCCACCTCCAATTATGTGAAGGACATCTATCCCCTGTCCCGTAATATCTTCAATCGCTTCAATAACCGAGCGGTATTTTATCGCCAACGATTCAAGTATCACCCTAGCTATTTGACCTTTATCGTCTGTCGTAGGCTGACCTGTTTTCTTCAGATATTCATTGATCCTCGCAGGCATATCACCTGGAGCAAGAAAATCGTTATAGTCGGGGTCTATAATACCAAAGAAAGGCTCTGCTTTTTCTGCAAGTGCGGTTATCTCATCGTAAGAAAGCTCAACGCCATCTCTTTGCCATTGCCTGCGACACTCCTGCAACAGCCAAAGCCCCATGATATTTTTCAGAAAACGAATAGTATTTTCCGCGCCACCTTCATTAGTGAAAGGATATTTAAAACTTTTATCGTTAATAATCGCTTTAGGCGTCTCTATCCCAAGCAAGGACCATGTCCCGCTTGAAAGATACGCCCAGTTCTCTTGCTGCGCAGGAACCGCAACAACCGCACATGCGGTATCATGTGAACCAACAGCAATTATATCTATAGGCCCGCACCCAAACTCACTACAAAGCTGCGGCTTCAATACTCCGACAACCGTTGCGGGCTTTACAACATCAGGCATAATATCCGTCGGCAGAGCGAGCTTATCGAAAATCTCTTTTGACCACGCTCCTGTCCTCATATCCATCAACTGAGAAGTGCTCGCCAGCGAGTATTCAGCAACAGCCTTTCCTGAAAGAAAGTAAGTGACAAGATCAGCCATAAAGACGAGTTTTTTTGCTTTTTTCAAAACCTGCGAATCCGCGAGCCTCATCGCCAGGAGCTGATAGATAGTATTAAGCTGCATAAACTGCAAACCGGTGTTTTCATAAATGCTGCGCTTGTCCAAAAGCTCAAAGGCCTTTTCCATCATCCCGTTAGTTCTGCTGTCACGGTAATGATATGGATCTTCAATCAGCTCACCATTTTCATCCAGCAAACCAAAATCCACCCCCCAGCTATCAACACCTATGCCGGAAATTTCACCGTCAGCCTGTTTGACTGCTTTTGCTATTGCCTCTTTGATATTAGAAAATAATTTTTGGAAGTTCCAACGCAGTGATGAATTGATTTCTGTCGGCCCATTGCCGAATCGGCTAATTTCCTCAAGAGACAATCCCCCTGCCTCTATCGTCGCCAGCATAACCCTGCCGCTTTCTGCTCCAAGGTCTACTGCAATATACCGGGCCTTATCCTGCATTTTTTTCCTTTTGCCGTAATTATCACACTGAACCCTTGATTATAAATGCATCCCAGCCTCTATGCAATAGTTATATAGCTGCCTTAGTCTAATGCCATTGAAAAATATTGAGCAGCATTATTGAAACAAATATTTTCTGTCATCCGGCCGAGCCAATCGATATCGTTTGGCAAAAGTCCCGCTTCAACATCGCCGCCGACCATATTACATAAAATTCTGCGGAAATATTCATGTCTGGGATAGGACAGGAAACTTCTCGAATCCGTCAGCATACCAACAAACCTGCTCAAAAGCCCCAGGTTTGAAAGAGCGGTCAATTGTTTCTCCATACCGTTTTTCTGGTCAAGGAACCACCAACCCGAACCATACTGAATTTTACCCGGACAACTGCCATCCTGAAAATTACCCGCCATCGTTGCCATCAACTCATTGTCCCTCGGATTAAGATTATAAAGAATCGTTTTGGGCAGATTGTTCTCCTTGTCTAACCTGTCCAGAAATTTCGCCAAAGGCCTGGCAATTTCAAAATCACCTATAGAATCAAAACCAGTATCTGCGCCGAGAGCTTTAAAAAGCCGACTATTATTATTGCGAAGTGCGCCCAAGTGAAGCTGCATAACCCAACCTGCGCCGGCATCCATCAAACCAAACTCATACATCATCGCAGATTTAAACTTAAGTCGGCTATCAATATCAATCTCTTTACCCGCCCGCAGATCAGCAAATATTTTCTCAATTTCACTGTCTGTATAATCCTGGGCACAAGCGGTTTCCAGACCATAATCCGAAAGCCTGCAGCCGTTTTCATGGAAATAATCATGTCTGTTTTGAAGGGCCTGGATATAGCTTCGGAAAGAATTGATATCAACGTTGGCAACCTCAGCGAGCTTATTGATCCAGCTATTCAAGACATCACTATTTTCGATCGCCAATCCCGCATCAGGCCTAAAAGCGGTATAAACCTTCACTTCAAAATTATCCGAAGCAATTTTTCGATGATGTTCCAATGAATCTAAAGGCCCATCAGTCGTACAGATCAACTTTACATTCATTTTTTTCATTATACTGCGAACACTAAAATCCGGACTCCGCAGCATCTCTGAGCAACCATCATAAATTTCGCTCGCCGTCGTCGGGCTAAGCAAAACCCCTTCAATACCGAACGACCTTTTAAGCTCAAGATGTGTCCAGTGATAAAGAGGATTGCCCATGCAATAAGGAACAGTCTGTGCCCAAGCCTCGAATTTTTCATAATCAGATGCTCTGCCCGTGCAATAGCGTTCATCGACGCCGTTGGCTCTCATTGCACGCCATTTATAATGATCGCCCGCAAGCCAGGCCTGCGTAAGATTTTCAAAATTATAATCTTCCGCAATTTTTTCCACCGGCAAATGACAATGATAATCATAGATAGGCATATTCTCCGCATAGTCATGGTAAAGCCGACACGCTGTCTCACTTTGCAGCAAAAAATCATCTGACATAAATTTCGAGTCCATATTATTCCTCTATCATACGGTATAAGTTGAAGAAGCAGTCGTCCCGCCATGACCTGTCCAGTTGGTATGGAAGAACTCACCCCTTGGTTTATCTACTCTCTCGTAAGTATGCGCACCGAAGTAATCCCGCTGCCCCTGCAATAGATTCGCAGGTAGCCTCTGACTTCTATAGCCATCATAGAACATCAAGGCTGAGCTTATCGCAGGCATCGGTATACCCATCTTGACAGCTGTGGTCACTACACGACGCCAACTTTGCTGCGCGTTTCCAACAGCATCTTTAAAGAACAGATCAAGCAGCAGATTCTCAAGTTTCGGATTTTTCTCAAAAGCATCTTTAATTTTACCCAGAAAGACCGACCGAATAATACAGCCGCCCCGCCACATCAAAGCAATCCCGCCGTAATTCAAGTTCCACCCATACTCTTTGGCCGCAGCAAACATCAACTGATAACCCTGAGCGTAACTTATAATTTTCGATGCATAAAGAGCCTCTTTCAAATCTTCAAGGAAAGCTTTCTTGTCACCATCAAATTTTCCTGCCGGGCCTGTAAGGATCTGACTTGCCTTTACTCTTTCCTCTTTCAAAGCGGAAAGACATCTCGCAAAAACCGCTTCGCCTATCAATGTTAAAGGCTGCCCCAAATCAAGAGCTGCAATAGCGGTCCACTTGCCCGTACCCTTCTGCCCTGCTGTATCCAGAATCAAATCTACAACTTCCCTGCCCTGCTCATCTTTAAACTCAAGAATATCTCTTGTTATTTCCACCAGATAAGAATCAAGCTTACCCTCGTTCCACTGGGCAAAAACTTCGTACATTTGGTGATTGGTCATCCCCAGCCCCTGCTTCATCATCTGATACGTTTCGCAGATCATCTGCATGTCACCATATTCGATGCCGTTATGCACCATTTTCACAAAGTGTCCCGCTCCACCCTGACCAACCCATTCACAGCAAGGCTCCCCTGAATCAGTTTGCGCCGAAATTTTCTGAAAGATCGGCTTAACCGCTTCCCAGGCCTTCGGAGAACCACCCGGCATAATCGAAGGGCCCTTAAGAGCACCTTCTTCACCGCCCGAAACACCCGTACCAATATAAAGCTTGCCCTTACCCTCAACATATTCAACTCTGCGGATGGTATCTGGGAAATGGCTGTTACCACCATCGATTATGATGTCACCATCATCGAGAACCTCAAGTACCTGATCAATGAACGCATCCACCGGCGCGCCGGCCTTTACCATAAGCATCACCTTACGAGGCGTCTTCAATGAAGCCGCCAACTCTTTGATACTCTTACAGCCAATAATGTTTTTGCCCTTTGCCCTGCCATTAACAAAATCATCAACCTTTGAAACAGTTCTGTTATAACAGGCAACCGTAAAGCCTTTGCTTTCCATATTCAAAATCAGATTCTCCCCCATTACCGCCAATCCGATCACTGCTATATCTGCTTTTGACATTTTATATTTTCCTTTCCATAACAGGTATATATCCGCTGCTTAGCCTGTGCAAAAGTTCGCCGGCATGTTCAACAACAAGCACACCCTGGTCTTCTTTGTTTTCATAATCAGCAATGTTTATCTCATCCGGGTTCATATACCCAAGATTAACTTTCTCACATCTCTGCTTATCTATCGAAGTCGCCAATATCACATTTATTCTCGGCTTTTCTATCGAATCTTCATAAGCGCCGATCCCCTTAACATGCGTCGAATGCGCAGTCACGCCGCGAGGATAGTCTTTAAATTTATCCCACTGCTTAAGGAAATAATCCCTGCAATGATAGCCGATCTCATCGAGTATCTTTCCATGCGTATAAGAAATTTCAGTGATATGCGGCGCATAAATTATCAACGTCCCGCCGTCGGCGACTATAGGCTCAAGCTTATACATCACCTTACCCGCGGTCCAGATATCATCATACATCTGCGGCGCTATCCCCAAAACGGTTTTATACGCCTTGTCCTTATAAACAATATGAACATCACCTGAAAGATCCGCCGCCTTTTCCCACGCCTCCAAAACATCACCAATGAAAATCCCTTTCAGCTTATCGGCAAGAGCAACGATAGCAAACAATTTTCTCGGCATATCAATTAACGATGCTGCCTTTTCAACAACCTTTCTCGTAACAGTCCATTTATTGCCGTTAACCATCGGGTTAGTGACAACCGCGCCAAGCCAATGAAAAAAGTTAATTATCTCCGCCGCCGCGATCCCCGGAAAGATATACTTATGCCCCCCCGAAAATCCAACAACCTCATGCGGAAATACCGGCCCCAAAATAAAAAATTCATCATAATCAAGGATTAATTTATTAATCGAAACATCAACTTCTTCTCTGAACAACCCGCCGCTGATATCTTCGATCTCGTCGGCTGAAATTGAACCTAAAGAAGTAAAAGTTTCTTTTTTGTCCCAGAGGTGATTAAAAAACTTCACAGATTTATATTCTTCATTCCTCTGCTGCGTTGTTATGCAAAGCCTCTGACAAATCTGCTCATCGGTCATAGGCTGATGCGTCCCCAACGCAACCAGGCAATCCAAAGCTTTCGTCTTATCTCCGATCTGCTCATAAATCATCTGGAAAACTTCACCTATAGGCCCGGAACGTGTATTATCCGGGATTATCAGCAAAATTCGCTTGCCGGCATAATCATTAGCTTTGAAAAATTCCGCTACCGCCTCCGCTGCCTCGCTACTGCTTACAAAACCGTCTTTATTTTGTCTTTCAATTATCATTTCATAAACCTATTTCAACCATGGTGGATTTTCAGGCAAACATTCATCGAATTCAGCTATAACTTTTTCCTCATATTCCCCAGCATATGAGCCTTCAATAAATTTATCGAAAGCCTCATCGTGAAATCTCTTCCACGACTGCTCTTCTGCTCCCGGATTAATCGGATAGAAAAGCAAATCATTTACCAAAGCCGCATTGCGATCGCCCGGCGCATCACCCACCATCAGAATTTTATCCTTATCATATTTCTCACTAATAATCGCCAAATGCTCAGCCTTTTTGCCCATTTCCTGACCAGCAATAACCTTGGTATATTTCGCAACATCGTGCTCAGCCCATTCTCTCTGCAAAGCCTCGCCGGGCGTAGATGAGCAAACAATAATATCCGCCTTTTCTGATATCTTCTGTAAGCTCTCCTTAACAAACATAAAAGGCGGCACATTCTTAACTATCTGCAAAATAGCTTCATTAACCTTTTTGCTCCACTGAAGACATCGAGTCAATTGCGCCTTGGCCTCATCGCTGTCAGCCTCATCGATCGCCATCTGCAACCCTTCATTACTCAAAAGACTATCCGGATCATTAACCCAATTGCAATAATACTCGAACTTCGGCACCTGGAAACCATAGGCCTTAACCTTCGGATGCGATGGCAGAACCTCAGTAAGTATGCTTACTATTGCCTTGTGACGATTAACTCCGCGAGTCCTGGAAAACAGATCCGTAAATTCTTTGCTCTGACGCACAGCCTCAGCCACGGGCTGAAGATTAAAATAAGTTATCATCCACGGGCAAAAACATTCCCGCTGTTTGATTCCCATAGTATCAAAAACACACCCGTCAGAATCTATCGCAACAAGCCAGTCTTTCTCAGGGGCCATATCCTTTAATGCTTTCGCATAATCAGTCATACATTCTTCTCCGAATATTGAAAATTTAAAATTCTGCTTTAAACACCGCTGAACGCATTAAATCCGCCGTCGATCGGAATTGTTGTGCCGGTGACAAATTTAGATGCATCGCTTATCAGCCAGGCTATCGTACCAACAAGGTCGCCAGGGGTGCCAAATCTGCCCATCGGGGTATGGTCGATTATTTGCTGACCTCTTTTGCTTAGCCCGCCTGTCTTTTCATCCATCAGCAAAAACTCATTCTGCTTGGTCAAAAAGAACCCCGGAGCAATCGCGTTCACCCTGATATCCGTCGAATGTCTCTGCGCCATATACGTCGCAAGCCATTTTGTAAAATTGGCAATAGCAGCTTTGGCAGCCGAATACGCCGCGATATTAGTCAAAGGCGTAAAAGCATTCATCGACGCAATATTGATGATATTACCCGCGTTCTGCTTAGCCATCTGCTCGCCGAATACCTGCGACGGTATCATTGTCCCCATGCAGTTCAAATCAAAAACCGCCCGTATCGCTTCATCGTCCAACTCAAAAAAAGTGGTAGGAGCACCGCACGTTGCTTCTTTCTTATTACCGCCTGCGCCATTGATCAAAACATCGATCCTGCCCATAGTTTCAAGAGCACAAACAAAAGCTTCCTTAACCTGCTTCTTATCCAGCACACTGGCTTCAACCGGAATCGCAAAATTGCCCTCAGCCTCGATTTTTTTACAAACCTCATTAGCTCTCAAGCTGTCATAATCAACAATACATATCTTTGTTCCAAGCCTTGCCAAACCAATTGCTATCTCGCTGCACAATATCCCCGCACCGCCGGTGATAACAACACACTTATCTTTAACATCAAATATATTTTCCATTTAAAATTATCCTTCAAAATCAATCTATAAATATAGGCTTCAAATGCCTGTCATAAATATTTTCAGTAACGTTTTGAGCGACCACATCCTCATACTTGCCAAGCATATCTATATAATCGCTACCCAACTTCGCCGCTATCTTATAAGCAACATGAAGCAGCTGACGAAAATCCGGATTATATCCCGCACAGCTCTGCTCATGTCGCAATGCATTTACAAACTGCTGTGACGACCACCCATTAACCTCATCAACCGCCGGCAGATTATCGTCATCGATATCAATAACACTCGCGTAAGGGACGCATAGCTCATCCTTCTTCGCAATCGCCTTAGCATATATCCCCTTAGCCATTTCAAGACCGTCGCCACCTGCAGCAGCCAACCCGATAATCTCTTCAAGCCATGTAGTCCCCGCTGTCTTCACATGAAGCCCCGCATTAAATTTTCTGATAGCTTTATTAATCGCTGGATAGATAGAAAATTTGTCACTACCCGAATGAATACTCAGCTTAAGATTGCTCGGCAAATCAAATTTCTTAACTGCTAAACTGATAACCGCCAAATCCTGCTCAAACTCAGTAGTAAATTTATCGATATCGCCCACATAATCGACGCCTTTATTAAACCTGCCCGTAAACTTCGGCGCAATCGTCTGAGCAGGTATCCTTTCATCAGCGATCATCGCAAGAATAAAAAACATCTCAACCGGACTCTGAGGCATATCCGTCTCGTCCATAGAAACTTCTGTTATGAAATTACCCCTACCCTTAACGCCGGCGATCCTGCTGTAAATCTTACCAGCCTCCATAATCGCCAACAAAAACTTAGCACCTATCGCTTCAAGCATAGGCTGAGTAACCTCAAAAATTTCGTCAATACCATCGATCTTCAGCTCACCAAGATAGTCTTCATATTTATTAGTAAATTCCGACAGCAAATCCCACCCACAACTTTTGCCGATGAAATCAGCAACATCAAGAGTAAAAAAGTCACTCGACTCGATAAATAAATCAACATTATCCAAACCAATATGATCCGCATCAACATAATAAGATTTTCCCCAGCCAAGCTCATCAGCCGCATTATCCGCTTCTTGCCTAACCGAAGCAGGCTCAGTGCCTATCGTAGTATGCTCACGATGCGACTTATTCCATACCGGTATAATTTCAACACCATCGTCAGCGGCTTTTATCAACGCCCGAAGCTGGGCCCTGCCCTGTTGAGCAAATCTGTCACCCATCCCAAATGAATACTTTTCAAGAATCATGTTTCACTTTCTTTATTTACAAATACTTCGCCAACTTCTTTTCCAAAGCCCTGCGCTCAAATCTCATATAAACCGGCAAACCATCATCACCAATAGTAATCGGGGCTTGGCCCTGCACTAAAGGCCGAACATAATCTTTCATCGCTTCGGTTATCCCGTTACCTGCCTCATTAATAAACTCAGCTGGCACTTTCTTTTCACCATTAGCAACATCACTGAGCGCCACAAGTCCTGTAGTACATTTATAATCTTTTCCATTTTCTCGCACTAATGTCACCATCTTGCCGTTCTCGCCAGCCATCGCAGCCTTTACCGCCGCCTCGCCTGCCATATACGCTTCATTCACATCCGTCAAAGAAGCAAAGTACATCGCCGCCCTTTGATCGGTTCCAGGCTTATTAAAACGCGCCTTTATCCCAACTTGACTTTCAATAACACTCTTAAATATTTCACCAACTCCGCCAAGCTGCGCATGACCAAAACTGTCCCTGCCAAACGTCCCTGCGTCAGCGGTAATATATTCGCCGTTGGCGTTTTTCAACCCTCCCCCCGCAACAATAAAAACCCGACCAAACTCATTATAAACATCCTTAACATCAGCAACCAGCTTTTCCAGCGAGAAAGCCGACTCAGGCAGATATATAAGGTGCGGAGCATCCTGTGCCTCACGCCTTGCAAGCCCCGTCGCCGCTGCTATCCAACCTGCATTCCTGCCCATCACTTCCAGTATCGTGCAGGTATCGGTAGTATACAAAGACTCCGTATCTTTGCCCGCAGACATCGCACAAGCAGCTACATATTTAGCAACACTGCCATAGCCGGGGCAATGGTCAGTACAGGCAAGATCGTTATCTATCGTCTTAGGCACACCGATACAGACAAGCTCATAGCCGGTCTCTTTGGCAAGCTTATTAACCTTATCCGCCGTATCCATCGAATCATTTCCGCCCGCATAAAAGAAATAATGAATATCGTGCGCCTTAAAAACATCAACGATTCTTTCATAGTCAGCCTTGGATTCTTCAAGCGATTTCAGCTTATACCTGCATGAGCCGATAGCCGCCGCCGGCGTCCTTTTCAAAGCCTCAATAGTCTGGCCCTTTTCCGCGGTAATATCAAAAAGGTCCTCTTTCAAAACACCTAAGATTCCATTGGTCGCGCCAAAGACTTTATCAATTTTACCGCAGGCAATTGCAGCCTGTATCACGCCGCAAGCACTTGAATTAATAGCTGCTGTAGGCCCGCCCGACTGGGCAACAATAGCATTAACTTTACTCATTAATAAACTCCATCACTAATTTGTAAATCCGAATAACTCAGGCAGCCAAAGCGAGATGGCCGGCACATAAGTGCAAATCAACAGAACGATTACCATCGCCGCAAAGAAAGGCAGGATATGACGAATCACCTTCGTAACAGTAGTCTCAGCTATCCCGCAACCGAGGAACAAACACGTCCCCACAGGCGGTGTACATATCCCGATACAAAGATTCATTATCATTATAATACCGAAGTGCAGCGGACTCATGCCGAGAGATTTAATCACAGGCAAAAATATCGGCGTAAATATCAAAACCGCAGGTGTCATATCCATAAATGTTCCGACGATAAGAAGCATAACATTGATAATAAGCAGTATCATAATTTTACTGCCAGTCAGGCCCAGCAAAAACGCACTTATATTTTGAGGCACATTCTCCCTCGCCAGAAACCAGCTCATCGCCATCGACGTTGCGATAAGTATCATCACCACCGCCGTAGTCACCGCAGACTGCAAAATTATCGCAGGCAAATCCTTTACCTTAACCTCCCTGTAAACAACAACAGAGAGAATCAGCGAATACACAACCGCGATCGCGGAAGCCTCGGTAGCTGTAAAAATACCCTTCAATATCCCGCCTAAAACAATAATGATTAAAAGCAGCGCCGGTATCGCAGCGAAAAACCTTCTAACGCTTTCTCCAAAACTAAACTTTTCTCCTTTGCCGTAGCCTCTCTTAGCGGAGATAACCCCGGCAACAACCATAAGACCAACACCAACAAAAATACCAGGCAAAATTCCCGCAATAAATATCGCTGCAATCGAACACGCCCCACCAGTCGCCAGCGAATATACGATCATCACATTACTGGGCGGAATAAGCAAACCCGTAGTAGCAGCTGTAATGCTGATAGACGCATTAAAGTCACGATGATACCCCATCTTATTCATCAGAGGAATCATAAACCCGCCCACCGAAGAAACCGCCGCCGCCGCTGAGCCTGATATCGAACCGAAAAGCATACAAGTTAAAATATTAACAAATGCAAGCCCACCCGTAAAACGCCCAACTATCGCATTAGCAAAATCTATCAGCCTGCGAGCAATCCCGCCATGACCCATCAGTAATCCTGATAAAATAAAAAACGGTATCGCTAATAGTGCAAAACTATCGATCCCCGTAGCCATCTTTTGAGCAACGATCAGCAGGCTCGGCAAATCGCCGGATACCATAACGCTAAGCAACGTCGCTATACCCATACAAAACGCCACCGGTACATTCAAAAGCAAAAGCACTACAAAGCTAACTAACAAAACTAAAACAGCTGTTGACATATATCA
>JAGLTN010000351.1 GCA_023135255.1 Planctomycetota bacterium | reverse complement strand
TATATTTGATGTAAAGATTCATAATGTGACAAGCAGCGGTGCATGGATCGAATTCAAAACCGATGAGTTAACGAGCAGTATGGTTCGATATGGTTCAGGTTCAGAGGCTGAGCTTACAATGATTGCTGAGAGCAACCAGCCTTGCGATACACATGATATTTACCTGGGCGGTCTGGTTGCTCAGGAGTGTTATAATGTTGTGATTGAGGCTGATGACATAGCAGGAAATCGTGGATCATACAGTTACAGTTTCAATACCATTGAAAGACCTGTGGGTCTTTATGTGTCGGATGAATATTCGACGATTCAGGCTGCTATAGATTCTTCAACTGATGGTGACATTGTCTGGATAGCTGACGGGATATATACGGGACAAGGTAACAAAGATATTGATTTTAATGGCAAAGCAATCACGGTAAGGAGCGAAAACGGGCCTAAGAACTGCATTATTGATCTGGAAAATTCCGGCAGAGGATTTATATTTCAAAACGGTGAAGATCAGAACTCAATTCTGAATGGTTTAACGATAAAATCAGGTTTAGTTGGTTACAATCAATATGGCGGCGGGATAATGTGTTATTACAGCGGACCGAGAATTGAAAATTGTATTATAAGCCACTGTCAAGCCTTTGAAGGAGGTGCGATAGGAACAGGTGGCAATATTTCGCCTTTGATTATTAACTGTGTTATTAAAGATAACAAAGCACGTTCAGGCGGTGGAGTCTCAGGCGGAGATTTTATTTTAAAGGATTGTTCTATTTACATGAATGTGGCGACTTACAGTAGTGGGGGAGGTGTCTACGGGGGTGAAGACAGTCATGTAATTATCAGAGACTGTTTTATAAAAAATAATGTCTGCCTTTATTACAATCAGGGCGGCGGAGTAGGTTTTAATGGGGCATATTCAACAGTACAAAACTGTCTTTTTATTGATAATTTTGCTATGGGCAATGGAGGATATCTCCCTTCTTACTATTATGGCGGAGGTGCACTATATGCTTGTGATACTGATGCGAATATAATTAACTGCACATTTTTCGGGAATACGACAACTCAAAGAGGCGGAGCATGCCATTTTATGTTCAATGGATGCATAAATATTAAAAATTGCATTTTTTATGAAAACTACCCTAACCAAATATATAAGACTGCAACAACTGGTGACATTTCTGTTGCGTACAGTTGTGTTGAAGAAGGCTATTCCGGTATCGGCAATATAAATCCACCTGTAAATATATATTGTATTTTTGCTGACCCTTATAATGGTGATTTTCATCTTACATCTAAAGCCGGCCGATGGGACCAGAACAAAGAGAGATGGATCAGAGATAACAGCGAAAGTTCCTGCATCGATGTCGGCGATCCTAATTCTGATTGGGGGGCGGAATTATGGCCTCATGGAAAGCGTATCAATATGGGAGCTTATGGCGGAACACAACAAGCGAGCATGTCTTTGGCAGATGTGGGGAACATTGCAGATTTAAACAATGACAACATAGTGGATTATAGTGATTTGGTATTATTGGTGGAGGAATGGCTTTGCCAGGAGACCTTGTTACGTGAGGATCTCGACAGAAACAGGATTGTTAATTTCATCGATTTTGCTACTTTTGCTGATGAATGGCTTTGGTAAGAGTGACACCTGATGATGTCTACTTTGACAGGCAAAAAATATGAATTTTCATATATGACGTATGGTACAAAAATATATAGCTCCCCCTGAATTGTATCTACAGTTTATCATTTAATTCTTGTAAAATCATATTTTACGATAATTTTTACTGATGAAAAATACAGAGATTAAAATATATTCTAACAATGGACTACAGATCGTCCTGTTTTTGTTCCGTTTATATTTGTTCCCTGTAATCTTTGAATTAGGTATGTGTTTAATTTTAGTTGAAATATTATATTGTTATTGTTTCAGCCCTTCATTAGTGTGTCAAATTTGCGTATAAATTATGTCTAAGTAAAAGCTATCCGGGCTCGACACGCAGGAGGTCGTTGGTTCAAGTCCAATACCGCCCATTCATAAGTCCTTATCTCCTAAGGGCTTATTTTTTTTGTTGACATCTCTTGGAAACTTGAGTAGCAATTGGGTGACAAAAACTGACCCCATATCAGGAGATAGTGTTGTGGTAGCAGGTAGTATTTATTTGAAGCAGGAGCGGTATTATTGGAAAGTTAGATTTCCTGGTGAGGACAAAGCAAGGATCATTGCATTGAAGCCTGTCGGCAGCTATCAGGCGAGAATGAAACAAAAATTACAGTGATATGGAGAATTACCACCACTCCACATCGTTGCTTAAACAATGCTTTTGACGGTGGTATCAAATTTAGAAAGGTGTTGGAAATGAAAAAAGCGTCTGATATAGAAAAATACCAGTTGACAATATCACGAGCTCTGGGATGGTTGAAAGAACACCATGAAGAGGCTATTAAGGTGGATGATCTATCGGCTCACTACAAGGCGCCTTTTTTGTACGCAGTGCTTGGTGAACCGGTGTTGGCCCGTGAGTACCTGGAGTTGATAGAACATAAATATCTGCAGCAGGACGGGGATTTTCGGACTTCATCCAGTGAAAAGGGTTGGGCTCATTTGCCTTGCAGCCCGGCAAATCGGTATTTGTATCCTAATGGCTGGTTGGTATTAGCTTTTCAGAAAATGGGAGCTTATGGTATTGCAAAAAAAGGGTTAGATTTTATTCGTAAATTCCAATCGCCGCAATTGGGCGGTTTTTACTCTCGCTATGAACTTGAAACCGATGTTATTAATGAAAACTATTTGGACAGTTCAAGTACATCATCGGCTGGGTTGGCTTTGTTGGCATGTGGTCATATCAAAGAGGCTCTTCGTGCCGGCGAATTTATGTTAAAGTTCATAGAAGCTCAGCCGGACTTGAATAAATACTATTTTTCAACCTGGCAGGCGGGCAAAGGGATTATGACCGATGTATTCGGTAATGAAGACCCGATTGCTGCAGACGGACGTAAGCAATTCTGTGTGAGCGTCGAAATGAATCCAAAGAATGAATTAATCTGGTTGGCTGGCATGCCGTTGACATTCTTATCTAAGTTGTATGATTATACACAAGATAAACGTTTTTTAAGCGGCGCTGAACAATTATTTGATTTTTTCGACAGACTTGGCGAGGAAAAGTGGGTAAATCCGACATCGTGTAAGATCATGTGGGGTGGAGCAGAATTATATCGTTTAACTGGCAATGAAAAGGTTGGTCAGGCAGTGAAAAAGCTTATGGATTTTTTCAGTGAAGCTCAGCATGAAACAGGTTTTTGGCTGAATAGTACACTTTACAAGACTCCGGAAGAGCAGCCTTTTGCATCGAAATTGGATGGTGTTCAGGAATTTGCCAGCGAGATAAGTGATTCGCTTTTTAACCTTGCAGGAAGCTAAGGTGTTTTTGAATCGGTTAAGAATTTTTGCGGGTGAATATGTTAATTTTTGCGAGTGAATATGTTAAATAATTTTTTTGCAACTTCAGGAATTTTAAGTCAGCTTGGTCGAATTGACGTTGCTGTTATTGCTGTTTATCTGATTTTAATGATAGTGGTAGGAGTTGTGTTTGCCAGGTTTAACAAGACCTTAAAGGATCTTTTTGCTGCGGGTGGCGGGGCACCGTGGTGGCTTTGCGGTATTTCATCTTATATGACTTTTTTCAGCGCGGGCACGTTTGTGATGTGGGGTTCGATGGCCTATTGTTTTGGTTGGGTAGCGATAACGATACAGTGGGTTATAGTTGCGGGTGCAGCGGTGGCGACGTTTTTCTTTGCTGCGAGGTGGAAGAGGATCGGAGTTGACAGCCCAATAGAATTTCTTGAGCAGAGGTACAGTTTTTCTGTGAGGCAGTTATATATTTGGATAAGGGTTCCATTTGGGATTTTTCTGGCGGCGCAGGCAGTGTACAGTATTTCTATTTTGGCGCATGACCAGATCGGGATGGGTATGAGTCTGACAGCGATAATTGCTTTGATGACTTTCGTGATAATATTGTATACGGTTCTTGGTGGGTTGTGGGCGGTTTTGACAACGGATTTG
>JAGLTN010000350.1 GCA_023135255.1 Planctomycetota bacterium | reverse complement strand
TTAGATATAGACTTAGATATTAAGATACCCACACCAATAACAGTACACCTTAACAGTTGCACAAAATGCCATCTGGATCTAGATGCTATTCGCCGTCTAAATTTGAATAAAGACCAGCTAAGTTTTTTGGCCCAGGCACTATCAGAACATACTGGTGCTAATCCTGCAGCATTACAGTTACAGAATGGCCATGTGCCGCAAGAAAAAATGCAACAATTGGATGATATTATTAGTACGATTTCAGAGCGTCCTGAATCAGGTGTTGTTACAATGTGCCATATAGATAAAGCCGCCAAAACTACTATTAATGATGATTTTGGCAACCTTTATGCAGGTTTTCCAATAACAGTTGAACAAATAAATAATAATGCATACCAAGACGAGCAGAGTGCGGGAGCGACCATATCTTTTAAAACTAACGCCGCGTCAAACCCTACCGCTGCTCCCCTGGCTCGTCTGCTAAAACCCGCTATTGTTGCAGCAGCGGTTATATTAATAGCTGCTGGATTGTTTTTTAGTACGCCAACTGTCAAGGCTGTTTCCATCGGACAGATTTATCGTGTAATGGATAAAATAAAAAATATTTATATTGCAAATTTTGCTCCCGATACCACTGAACCAAAGCAGGAATTTTGGATTTCGAGGGAGCGGAATGTTTATATAATAAAAACGAAGAACGAAACTGTTTTTTATGATCTTGATAATGCTCAGCAGAAAACAAAATTGTCTGATACCAATACAACCGAAAATATTCAACTAACCAAAAACCAGGTTTCTGGCATCAAGCAGGGAATGTATAGTTTTTTTGGTATAATGCCATTTGCTAATATCTCTGATATCCCGATCGATGCACAATGGAATCGTATAACTGATAAGACGCTGAAAAATAACGATGGTATTGAAATATATGATTTAATTTGGACAGATAAGGATTTTACAGGTTCTAAAGATTTTAGAAAATATCGTTTTTACATAAATTATAAAACAAACCTACCGTATAGAATAGAATACTATCGCAAATTAGCTACGGAAGAAAGATATAATTTAATAAACGTGAAAATGATAAAATATTTGGATAGCGGTAAATTTCAGGCTGTTGTAATTGAAAAAGGTTTTTAGTTAAACTTTACCTTGGTCGCCAAAGTGGTGTGCGGTTCTTGTAGCTACCTTCTGTTTCTTCAACGAGTAATTGGTCAGCTTGTTTTTGACTGACATGCCCATCGGCAAATCCAACGTTAACTGTTTTTCCGGGATGCCGTCCCTCGATAGCATCTTTTTCCTGACCAAACCATAAATTCGTTCTTTCTTTGTTTATTGTCAAACCCGGCACATAAGAACTATCTTCTATCATATTGCCGAGTTTATGGGGGGGAGAAATAGCAGCATGCCACCAGTTAATCATACTATAGCCGCTGTCGACGAT
>JAGLTN010000035.1 GCA_023135255.1 Planctomycetota bacterium | reverse complement strand
TCTTTCTGGAAAAGATTTATCCATTGTTCCTGATAGTCACGTTCGCCTACAAAGAGTTTGTTTTCTGTTATTCTTGCGACGAAAAGACTTTCGAATATGCCACTTCCGTATCCAGGTTCGCGAACTCTCTGGCTTGAATTTTCGTTGAAGACATCAAAGCCTCTCCACGGGTAGTATTCGGTGTAGTGCCAGTGGCCGTGAAAAATGCCGATTATATTTAAATCCTTTACCATATTGTAAAATGCCAGCTCATCCCATTCGCCGCTAAACCATTTCCAGCCATAATGGGTGAAAATAACAACAGGTCTGCCGCTGTCACCGACATTAGCAGCGAGGTCCTGCTGAGCAAATCCAAAACTGTCCTCTGCCAGACCAGGGCCACCTGGATAGATGTTCAAATTGATAAAATGTACATCATCCCAATCCCACGAATAATGATAGCCATTTGCTGAAATATTAAGGGGCTGTGATCTTTGCGTGTTACGCAGTTTCATACTTTCTTTGATTATTTCATTAGGCGAAGGGCCTGCCATGTCAATATCATGATTGCCATAAACTTCGAAGACCGGATAGTTTAATCTACCGTCACCTCCGTTAAGGCCATAGTCATCTATAAAACCATCGCCATCCTCTGCTCCAAACCAATCACCTTCTCTTCCCACGTTTGTCAAGTCGCCAAGGCACGCTACACCTCTTGGGTGCTGAATATGACCACCGCCGAATGAGGCAGGGTATGTAAGATTCTCAGCCATATTATTGATTCGGTCGATAACTCTTTTGTTGCCAGCTTCGTTATCTATTCCCCGATAAATAGCATCATAATGTGTGTCAGTGGTCATACAGAATGTAATATCATTTCTGTTTTTAGCAGAAAAACTCCAGACCGGGTTTTTTATTATTGGGTCATCGGCTTTGCTTATCGATGCTGGTATTAATACAGAAGCTGTGATAGCGGCAGCTGACTTTATAAAATCGCGTCTTGTTATACTTTTGTTTTTGCTGTTATTTTTTTTCATAATCTCAAATTTATTTTTCAGTTGTTTACTTGTTCGATTCTCCAGTAGTATTTTTTGCCAGGCTCCAAAGGTCCCGGGTCGTAACTGTTTGCACCAATCGGTTGATTGCCCTTATATGCGGGGCTGTTATGGTCCGCGTTTTCTACTTCGGTATAATCGGTGCCGAAGTAAATATCATAACTACCGCCGAATTCACCTTCTGACCAGACGAGCGTTCTGTCAGATTCGACAAGAGCATTGACAACCGGGCTGGGGTTCCATGCATTTGCCGGCAGGACTGTAAATGACCAGATATCGCCCTTGAGTTCCTGTTCGCTGTATATCTCATCAACCCGCCAGTAATATGTTTGCCCTGTTTCGAGAGCGGGCAGATCAAAATAATTAACATCGTTAGGAACCGATGCCTGGAATTCATCGCTTATAATAGTTGCATTTTCAACTGCTGAGGCGTCTGTTCCAAAATAAACATTATGGCTATCTTCAAAAATAGAAGCCGACCATTGTATCTGCGCCAAATTCTTGTCGAGGCCGGTTTGTCCATCAACAGGTATCGGATTGAATGCGTTAACATAATAAGCCTGTGCCAGATGAGCGATTTCTACTATCGAAAGAGCCCGATCGTAAACTCTCAGATCATCTATTCGTCCCTTGTACTGATGATCTAAACTTTCTATATTTGTAGCGATGGAAACTTTGGCATTATTTGTGTTTATATTTCCGCTTGCAGCGACAGAGCTTTTTAATATCCCATCGACATAAAGACACATTTTTGTTCCGTCATACACAGCGCCAATATGATTCCAGGTGTTCTCGTCTTCAATGCCGTAGACCGATACGCCGCCGGAAGGGCTTACTCCGGAGAGTGTGAAAGTAAGTGGGCCATGGTAATCGTTTGAGCCATCTCGGTATAGTTTCCAACTGTCATTTCCTTTACATATAATAGTGTCGTTGCTGCCCCAACGAGCCCAGCCCCAAACCTTTATCCAGCCAGCGATTGTTATCTGGTCAGTTATATCGAAGTTAGCTTCATTGTTGACTTCGCATCGTTCCTGGTTCCAGCCTGCAGAATTAAAATATAAACATCCATCAATTTGTCCCTCGTCCCATTGGGGTTCGTTAATCAATACAGCATCACATGAATAAGCGCTTGAATCTGCCGCTATTTCGCCGGTTGTCTCATCGAATTTCCACCAGCCCCTCAGGCTTGAATCCTGTGTTGAGAAGCTCCAGACATCGCCTTTATATGTAGTACTGGTTTGTATTTCGTCTATTCGCCAGTAATAGGTTTTATCGCTTTCAAGGTCGCCGAGAGGATAAGTTGTGTTGGTTAGAATTTGGTTGCCTTTATATTCAGGCGAAGCGGTAGTTGCATTTTCAACTTCTGCGGCCTCTGTTCCGAAATAAACATCATGGGATTGACTTTGATAACCAGGCAACCAGTTGATGATTACATTTTCAGCACTTATAATAGAGTCATCTATAGGTGAAATGGCTTTAGCCAGAAAACCTCCGCCTATTTCAGCCACTTCTGCTGCGGAAAGGGCTCTGTCGTAAACCCGGACCTCATCGATCGCTCCCTGCCAGTTTGTGTTTCCCAATTCAGCGTTTGAGCCTATACGCAATGCGTAATTATTGGTTAATATTGCTCCACTGGCGGATCTTGAAAAATCGAGCTGACCGTCGATATATATTGAAATAGATGATCCATCATAGACGCCTGCGACATGATGCCAGTTATTGTCATTGATACTAACAGTACCTACAGCAGCTCTGCCTACGCCCTCGCACAGGAATATTAAAGTATTACTTTCAAAATTTCTGTAAATATGAAAACTTGTACCTTTTGAGATGATGGTCTGGTCAGGAGTACTGAAATCAGCGATGAACCATGCAGATATTGTCATTGGGCCAGTAAAGTCATAGTCTGATTCATTAGGAATTGAGACATAACTGCTTCCGTCAAAGCCCATGGCCTGGTTGAATTTACCAGTTTGCCAGTTTGCCAGACCGGTAAGAATACCGTCATTGGCTAATGTGCCCTGATCTTCTAAAGTATTGTCAAGACTCCAGCGAGACACAAGGCCTGTGGTTACGTCTGCTGAACACACTCCGCTAAATAACAACAATACAACAGCAACAATATAAATTGTAAACTTCAATTTTTCATCCCCAACTAAAACACGTTTATTCATACTTTTAATTTATCACATCCTACACATCGGTAAGATTATACCATAAATTGGCTTAAAAGTCAAATTTTAATTAAAAACCGTTTATGGTAGAGCCTTGCAATGAGCTTAGAATTTTCATATAACTTGTGAAATTCAGGGGATATAACATAATATCTTTAAGCTATCTTGATTTAAGGTAAATTAGAATGAAACGGATTTTCAAGTGGTATTTCAGTGTCTCGCTGATGGTCAGGATACTATTTTGCTTTGTTGCCGGCTCAGTTATCGGTGGTGGGCTTTGGTATCTGTCACAGAGAAGCGGTCAGCAAAACGTTGATATTATCATAAATTATATTTCGCCCTTTGGTCAGGTGTTTGTGCACATGCTGAAAATGATTGTTGTGCCGGTGATCTTCTTTTCATTGGTTGTTGGCTCAGCATCTTTGCCTGTAAGTAAATTCGGCAGGGTGGGAGTAAAAACTTTGCTGTGGTATTTGGGGTGTTCTTTCTTTGCTGCGGTTGTGGGAGTTGTCTTGGCGCTTGGGATTAATCCGGGTTCGAAGTCAAGTATAGAAAAATGGCAAGAGATGGCAGGGGGGCTTACAAGTCAGGCGAGCGACATTGCGGAAAAAGCTACCGATGCGAATCCCTTGGCGCAGATACTTTTGAATCTTTTCAGAAATCCATTCGAAGCATTGTCGACGGGCAATTTTCTGCCGATAATCGTGTTTTCAATAATGTTCGGCCTGGCGATAAGAGTTACTATTGAAGCAGCTAAAAGCAAAACCAGCGTTCAAAGGCTTGAGATGCTGGAAGATTTGCTGAAAGCCTGTCGCGATGCAATGTTCAAGGTAGTTGACTGGATACTTGAATATTCGCCGATAGGTGTGCTGGCTCTTACAATAATGAATTTTGGTTTGCATGGCCCGAGTATCGTTGGGCCTTATATAAGCGTAACAGTTGGTGTTGTGCTCGGCATTACTGTTATGGTTTTTGTGGTCTATCCTGTTTTGCTGTGGATAGTGACAAGAAAAAATCCTTTCACCATTTTGAAAAAGATCAAAGAAGCGATGCTGATGGCGTTTATTACCAGAAGTTCCGCTGCGACGCTGCCGATATCAATTAAAGTTGCAGAAGAAGATTTGCAGATACGAAATGAACTGGCCAGTTTTTCATTGCCTCTCGGTGCTACTATTAATATGGACGGCGTTTGTGTGCATTTGCCTATGTTTGCGGTTTTGGCGGCTAATATGTTCGGGATCGAACTTACCATAGGCTCTCTGGCGGTACTGGTTATTACTACGGTACTTTCTTCTATCGGCGCAGGCGGTGTGCCTGGCGGCAGTTTAATGCTTTTGTTCATTGTTCTTGAAGCGATGCACTTGTCCGGCTCACAGGTAGCGGTAATTATTGCGTTAGCGCTTGGGATAAATCCGATACTTGATATGTTCGAGACTATGAACAACGTTACCGGCGATCTGGTTTGCACTTATGCTGTTGCGCATAACGAAGGGCTTATTGGCGAAGAAACAGCTTGACGGTTTATTGTATTTGTGCTGTTCGTGGAATCTGGATTTTCAGTAGTCACTGAGTCTTCTCATCCATTGAGGCCAATCATCTGTTTGTACGCCACCTGCTTTTGTCCACTGGCCTGTAGTATCAAAATTACGATGCCATTTTAAAGTCCATAATTCTTTTAGGCCAACCTTTCTAACAGAACTGTCTAAGAAAAGACTGTTAACATAGTCATTGTGTCGGTTTATACAGAAGCTGGATGTATCTACATATATATACTCTCCTTCAGTTGGCGGCGGTGTATCACTGTCTTTGGGCCAATTATCGACCCAAAGAGCATCGGCAACTATGGGAATATTAGCCCCTTTCCTAACGAATATAGTTCTCCAATAATCTTCGTCCTCGCCATAAACAGCCTCCTCAGGATTGCATACAAAACCATTGATGCCATAGCTGCCATAAGAATCTTTCCAACTCCAAGGCTCAAAGGTTTTTCCTCTGATCGTATCCCCTTGGCTGTCGTATTTTCTTGGAGCCGACGGACAGCAGCGTATTGGGTCCACTCCACCATAATAAGCCAGAAGTGCATCCATCCATTGATGGCTCGTTCTAGTTCTTGGTACGCCAGAATAAGTGCTCCGGCTATAACCTTCGTGGAACTTGTTGTCATTGTCTTCTGTATACATGGCAAAGCATATTGCCCATTGATGGAGGTTTGATTGGCATATAACTGCTTGTGCCTGCTTTTTGGCTCTACTTAGTGAGGGCATTAAAAGACCCATCAATAGAGCTATAATGGCGATAACAACCAATAGCTCTACCAAAGTAAAACTGCGTTTTTTGCTTAAAAACCACATTTAGATGGCCCCAATATATTCTCCATATTTATAAACGCGAAGCCGAATTATAATATATTATAGATATTAAGGCAAGCTTAAACTGACATAAAAAAACTTTTTTAGCTTAAAGGTAATGAGCTGTACAAGGATTCTTGTTAAAGATTGAACTGCGAGATATGTTTAATCTTTATTGCCTTTCGATATTATTTGTCAGGTCAAAAACCAGATATGGCAAGCCAGGTTCGTTTTCTGTCATTTTTATATACTGGAATTTATAAACCTGTGTTAAATATTTGCTCATTTCTCTCAGATAGTTTGTGGTTTGCTGGTTATAGAAAACAGCCGGCATGAGATAGCAGGGGTATTTTCCGGTCTTTGCGAGTTTGACAATATCTTCCAGCTTGGTAACCTGTTTTACTTTTCTATTCAGATACCATCCTATCTCAGGTCGGTAGTGCTCGCCTTTGGCTGCGTGTTGATTTACCGTCAGGGGCTCAAAGCTCAAAAGTACCTGATCAGGGGCTAATCTTTTATTCAGGTCGGAGTACATTTTTACCCGCTCAGATGAGAAATGATGGATGCCGTAGTAGTGCTGTATCCCGAAGCTGCAACTTATTATGACAATAGCTGCGGCAATTGCGATTGCAGCGGTTGACATGAAGGGTTTAATTTTGCTGAATAGATCAGCGATTATCAGTATCGCCAGTGCAGCTGCTAATGCGAAAAACAGACACAAAGGCCTTTCCCAGTAATGGTGTTTCCATAGTGTGCCTTTAAGCAGAAACAGCTGAAAAAGACCCGGCAGCAGGAAGAGCCAGAATTGAGGGAATCTTCTTAAAGTTTTATCATTTTTAACGGCCTTTGATTTTTTAAATTTCTTTTTTGGTTTCAGTAGTAACAATTGACCTAAGCTGAAATATCCTATTGTGAGTATCATCACAGCCCAACCGAAATTCAAAATAGCAAATTGCCACAGCCTTGCAAACCAGTTACCCCACTGGAAACTTACTTCTTCTCCTTCGCTTGCTCGCCATTTATAAAGATCCCATATTCTGTCGAATCCCCAGCCCTGAGCTTTCATCATTACAGCAAAATTTATTACCAAGGCTATCATAGGAGCTATCATTAATATCAACAGCAATCCAATTTTAGGCCAACGTCTTTTGAATACGCATCCAGCCACATAGTGCACGCCGATTCCCAAAGCAATGAAGAACCCTTCCCAGCTGAACATTATCCCCAAAAACAAACTAATTGCTAACAACCATTTATTCCATTTGCCTGGTTGGTGAGGTTTTTTTAATCGGCCGATCTCGACCAGATAAAACCACATCGCAGCTAGTCCCAGCGGAAATACCCACTCGCCTACTCCGAAGTAGCCGTTTATTGGAAATACGGCAAATATCAAGCCCGCAAGCAGTGCGGTTATTTCATCTGTTAAAGACCGAACTATTTTCAGCAGCAGCAATACGCTTGCCACCGTCATTAAAATAACTTCAATTCGGATAGAGACCTGGTTTACTCCAAGCACTTTCATAAAAGCCGCATGAACCAAAAAACGTAATTGCGGATGGTCCACATATCGTCTCGGACTGTCGGTCGGCGGATTTCCTACTGCCCAGGTGCACATTCCCTTAGTATATCCCAAGCCATATTCGACGTGATTTCTTGCAAACCATGAACGATGGGCTTCTCCCCAGCTGTGCAGACCTGTGAAAGGCCTGGCAATGTCA
>JAGLTN010000349.1 GCA_023135255.1 Planctomycetota bacterium | reverse complement strand
ATTTCTTACCCTGAAGGGTATAATACAATATAATCAAGTTGTTCACTAGGGGTGGCTGTTAAAGCCTGAGAAAAAACCCTCGGAACCTGATCGGGCTGTAGCTTAATGCTTACAAACCTGCGTAGGAAAGTGATTAGTTGACAAAATTTAAGTTAATTATTTTTAGAATCGCTTTTTTACGAAGCGATTTTTTTATTTTGAAAGAAAGTTACAAAAATGACAACGCAATTAGAACAGGCAAAAGCAGGAATTATTACCGAACAAGTCAAAGCGGTAGCACAAGCGGAAAATATCAGTGCAGAACTCATTCGTAATGAGCTTGCTGCCGGTAGGGTAGTAGTGCCTGTAAATAATCTTCGTATAAATCAGAACTTAACGCCCGTAGGTATAGGTCGGGTGCTTTCAGTAAAAGTCAATGCTAACATCGGTGTAAGCAGTGTAAAATCATCAGTAGAGCAAGAGGTTAAAAAGATGCAGGTCGCTATCGACGCCGGAGCTGATGCGATAATGGACCTCAGCACAGGTGGCAATCTCGATAAGACCCGCGAAACACTCATCGCCAATTGTCCGGTTCCTTTCGGCACTGTCCCCATCTATCAAGTCATTGAAGGCAGGGAGGTTGAAGATGTCAGCTACGATAAGATACTCGAAGTTGTCGAAACCCAGGCCAAGCAAGGCGTCGATTTCTTTACTATCCATGCAGGATTGCTTAAAGAACATTTGCCTTTATTAGAAAGCAGGGTTGCCGGCATCGTCAGCAGGGGTGGCGCATTATCTGCAAAATGGATGCTCGCTCACAACAGGCAAAATCCAATGTACGATTTGTTTGATGAGCTTTGCGACATTATGGTTAAATACGATGTCTGTTTTTCTCTCGGCGACGGTCTCAGACCTGGTTGCATAGCCGACGCAACCGATAAAGCACAGATCGCAGAACTCGAAACACTTGGCGAACTAACCGCCCGTGCGCAGGAAAAAGGCTGTCAGGTCTTTGTCGAAGGTCCGGGGCATGTACCGTTCGATCAGATACAATACAATATGGAAATTCAGCAAAAACTCTGTAACGGTGCGCCGTTTTATGTTCTGGGTCCGTTGGTGACAGATATCGCTCCTGGCTATGACCACATAACCTCAGCAATCGGCGGAACAGCCGCTGCTTATTATGGCGCTTCATTTTTGTGTTATGTCACCCCAAGAGAACACCTCGGTTTGCCTAACTGCGATGATGTAAGAGCAGGTGTAATAGCATCAAAAATAGCAGCCCATGCAGGCGATGTTGCCAGAGGATTCAAAAACTCAGCAGACCGTGACAAAAAGCTCAGTATCGCAAGGGCAAATCTCGATTGGAAAACCCACATCGCAGAATCTCTTGACCCGAAAACAGCTGAGAAAATGCATAAAGAATCCTGCAAAGAATCAGGCGTTAAAGAACTGCCTACCGCAGATTATTGCACGATGTGCGGCCAACAGTGGTGCAGCGTCCGGACAAACCGTCAGGTACGTGAGTTCATAAAATCGCAAACCAAGTCGCTTAAAAATTAGTTAAACTGTATCAAATGTACAACAAGTATGAGATGTGCATGCTGCGGTGTTAACGATCAGGTCTTCATCGAATCAAACTCAATAAAAGCTATAGGCAAAAATACAAACACAGGAAGCCATGCCCATATTTCAGGTCTGATTGTGTTAGTATTGAAAAATGTTTCGGTCGAGAGCATCTTGCACGCAAAAGTCATTATAAAACATGCCGATGTGGCTGCAAAACTTACCATTATCGCTGATTTCATCTCCCGCGGATCGCGACATACCAGAATAGGCAGCGCTATCAAAAGCATAATCATATTAATGATCGGGTCCGTTATGCGAAAATGTTTTTGGCTGTAAAGTTGAGGAAGGTCTTTTATTTTCCCAGGCTGTCTCGCCAAAACCCCAAGCTGTTTTGAACTGAGCAGTGATTTATTTTTAGATTTTCTCATTACAGGAATATCTTTAGCTTTCAGATCGCTTGTATAGCTTACAATCGGCTGTGAGTCTTTCTGACCGCCTTTTCTCGTAAATACGCCATTGGTGAGGTCCCATTTACCGGTTTGTGGATTGTAGACCGCTTTGTCGGCATCAACTCTTCCAATAGTATCTAATATCGGCGAATCAGATTTTTTTTCCCTGATAATTATAGTAGGTTTGGTCATTGTCGCTGTCCCGACATCATATCTCTGACAGCAGATCAGTGAACCATTACCGTCGGCAAGAAATTGAATATCAATCACTTCTTCACCGGGAATATCATCCTGACTTCGCACGAGCTTATCACTTAAAGGCGGTATTATCAGCTCCTGGTCAATTACCAAAAGCCCGGTCAATAGAAGCGATAAAATTATAATAGGCATGATAACCCTCTTCAGGCTTACTCCGGAGGCCATTACCGCAACAAGCTCATTGGCCTTCATCATCTTACCCAGAGAAAAAGTCGCTGCTACAACAGTTATCATCCCCGCAAAATCGCGAAAATAGAGTGTGCAGTTCAAACCATAATAAACCAGAATATTTTTTATGACTGCCAGTGTTCCCATATCAGCATTCTCGGCAAATTCATCAAGATTTACGAACAGATCAACTACTATCCTCAATCCAATAAGAACGCAGAAAGATATTAAATAACCCGTCATAAAACTTTTAGCAATGTACCTGTCTAATATTTTCATAAAAATCCTGTTATGGTATTAATTTTTGAGCAGTCTCCGGTAAATAAATGCTCCTGTGGCAACCAGAAATACCACCCCGCTCCACATTATCATCACACCGAGATTAATATTACTCAGGTCATTTTCATATCCGATGTTTTTCGTTATATTTTTGCCCGTCATTATACACACAATAAGTACCGCCGCTGTCATTGTGCTGATACCGAATGCACTTAGCAGGTGACCGTCTTTTTTAATGATTCCAAAAGCGATGCCGATCATTATCAAAGGCACACATCCGATACCAAAAACAAGTCTCGCATTAGTTTCAGCTGTTATCCCTATCTGAGTTTTGAGTATTTTCCTGAGCAATCTTGCCTGTAGAGAACGAAGTCGCGAAGACGTTTTAGCCAAAGCCTTTGCCGTAGTAGCTGGGCTTGTAGCCTTGATAATATCTTCAGTAGTAAGTTGCTTATCAACAGCTTCAGGTACAAACAAACCGCGAATAATCTGTCGTTGCGAAAGCCCAATAATGCCGTTGCTGAGTTTATATTGAGGATTGTTCAGGTCGAGCCTCAAGGTCGGGGCAAGCTCATTGCCTTCTATTTTCAAAAGAGCCTTAGAGCATGTGAAAGTCCTGTAGGTGTTGCCGCTAACTGCGTCAAATTCTCTTACTCGAACATTGCCGGAAAGTTCTACGGCATTTTCTTCGGTAACGCTGCACAAATCAGCCGTAAAGCTTGCGTTGTTGGGTTCGCCTCGCAGAATATAAGGGTTGTTGGCATCTTTTTCAAATTCATTGTAAATATCCTGAGCCAGCAGTTCCGTGACAAATTGAGAGTATGTTTCCTTGGCAAGTTTTTCAATAGGACGAAACAACATCATATCTTTCTGAATTTCTTTGATCTCACCTAATTTTTTGAATTTTATATCATCATCTATCAATGACCCAAACTCTCTTGTTATAGGGATCGATCCAAAATAAAAACCACCTTCTTTTTCACTGCCCATTTGGTACACATTATAGGCTTTTATCTGAACTTCATTGAAATTGTCATGCACCACAAAATGTATTTTTGCTCCGTCAGCGGTAATAATGCTTTTGATGAAATTGCCCTTGCGTTCGACGATTATCACACCTGAAAGTGTATCGGTTTTCAAATCTGCTATGTCGGCGTAGATAAGAAACTTTTCATCAGGCGGCATTTTAAAATAGCCTCTTCTCTGAATATTTCTGAAAAGTATCTGCTTAGCGTCTGCCTGGGTAGATTTTACCGCACGTTTGAC
>JAGLTN010000348.1 GCA_023135255.1 Planctomycetota bacterium | reverse complement strand
CCAGCTTCGTTTGTATTGGTCTGAAAGTTTGTCACCATTAAGCTCATTTATTTCCCAGAAGATATTATTTTTTGCGGATATTTTAGCGGCTTGTGAAAATATCGTGAGCATGTCTTCAAAAAATGGGTCAAAGTCAAGAATGCTTGCGATCATTCTTCCGGGGTGGGCAAGCGTGTTTACTTTCGGGTTCGATACCACTCCAAACAGGGTGCTTTGCCATCGGTCAAGCAGTTCTTCTGGTTCTAAGTTGCAATCCTCAGGTGAGTGTGGGTAGTTGCCGATGCCGGGGATATAATGAATTGAACCAATTACGTAGTCTATGTTATCAAGGTCATCTGTGACAAGTTTTCCATCAGTGCGTGTGCCATCAGCATCTATTTCTGCACCCACAATAACATTACAGCCGGTTTCAATAAAGGCTGCTTCTTCGCGGATATTATCGATTATTTTTAAATCGTCACTATTGAGAACGTGGTCCGTGATAATTATAGTTTTCAGATTTTTAAGTTGAGCTTGCTTTATAATCGCTTCGGTTGTCATGCCTTCAGCGTGGCCGCAATAGGCGGTATGTATATGTGAATCATAATTTATCATAGCTGCTTAGCCTTGCTATTGTTATTTCGTTGTAACATTATTTATCAGCATTTATTTTTGCAGGTATTATACCAGAAAAATCGCCGGCAACGTTACGAATATGTTTGAAAATGACAAAACCTATAACAGCGGATATAAGATAGCCCGCGGATGAATATAGCAGGATATTATGGAGTCCGATTTGTTCAGCGAAATAGCCTATCAGCATCTGAATAAGGCTTGCTATTCCCCATGCCCCTCCTACGATAAGACTCATTCTCATTCCGAGGTTAGGCCCGGAAGTGTATCTTGCAACAGTAGCTATAAGGGGATAAGCAGCGATTGAGCCGAAGCCTGCGAAAAATAAAAACAATATTGCGGATTTATGTTCGATCGTTGCCTGGTGACATATCAGTAGTGGAATGCCTAACAGCGAAGCGATGATTGAGCAAAACAGCGGACCTTTTTTGTCAGCGACTTTTGACCAGAAAAATGAACCGAGTGCACCGCCGACACAAAAGACCATAGAGCAGATACCGCCAAAGGTCAGTTCAAAGCCGAGCTCGTGCAGTCTCATAGGCAGGATCCACGCGATGATCGTTGTTGCGGTAGTGGCTGGGATAGCCATTATCATTATAGGCCAAAAGCTTAGTTTTCCTTTTTCGGCGGTTTTTTGTATTGATCTCGGTTTTTCCACTGCGAGTTTAATTCTGAGGAAATAGATTAACGCCATCCCGACAGCAGGGCATAACAGCAGGAAGTAAAGCCCTTCCAGGCCGAAGCGGGTGACAAGTATCGGGGCGATTAGCATTCCAACTGATATGCCGACAAAGCCGCCAGCCATGAAAACTGAGGTTGTCATCGAAGCTGATATTGGTTTTAAGATGTGTATCGCCCGCATACCTTCGGGGTGCAGTATTGCTACGCCAATAGCGGTGACAACCGCCAGTATTAAAATTGCCGGCATAGAGTCAGCCGACCGGGGCAAAACAGCGATAAGGCAAATTGCTGCTGCCAGCATAAAGCCCAGATGCATAAAGAAAGGCCTCTTTTTGTCTGGTCTTAAGTGGCCCGTTAGTACCTGGACAAGGTTGCAGGTAAAGTTGAGCGTGCCTAATATCAAAGCTCCCTGTGCGACAGTTAAAGCGAACTGTGTCTGGATAGCAGGCAAAATCGTCGGCAGCATACCAGCGAACATATCAATAATGAGATGAGCTACCGTTACAGCGAATAACTGCTTCCAGCGAAATATTAATAATTTATCGTTCAACTTCTAACAGACCTGAATCTGGAATTTTTTACCGGTAAGCTCTTCATAAGCTTCGATATATTTCGCACTGGTTTTTTCGACGATGTCATCCGGCAGAACGACGCCTGGGCCTGACTTATCGAAGTTGATGCTTTCAAGATAATTTCTTACGAACTGTTTGTCGTAACTTTCCTG
>JAGLTN010000347.1 GCA_023135255.1 Planctomycetota bacterium | reverse complement strand
TCGTATATCGTAAACGTAAACTTCAATGCCTTAGGATAAAAATCTTCTTCATCACCTACAAAAGATCGATTCGACGATTTCTTATAGATAAGGTCATCATTGTTAATAGAATACCATTCCGTAGTTCCGAACCTGTTGTCGAGATCATCCCCGGCAACATTAAAATAGACACCAAATTTACCATCCCCGTTGATCTGAAAATGCGAATGATCAGAAATGCCGTCCCTGTCCGGGTCATCACATGGGAACCATCTTAATTCGTCATCATCCGGGTCATCGTCCTGGTTCCAGTAGGCCCATTGTATCTTAAAACTTGCCGCTTCTTCGCTCAAAAGACTGTGATATGTAACAGGAACCCCCAATTCAACTTCAGGTCTGTTTTCAAACACCGTTTTTACAACCCCATCGACATTTCTGCTAAACGTATTCTCTTCAACAAGCTTCCACTCGGTAAGCGACAAACTGTCATGCTCATAACGATCATTATGCAGATAACCGCTTGTAGAATTAAAATCACCAAAATCAGACAGATCTGTATCCCAATCAGGCCATTCTTCTATATCCACATCGCTGGTAAAAATATGTCTGCGCCTGCAAAGTATTCTCTCAGAAGGCGTATCTTCGACCTCATCAGCCGAATTCCCCTGCGCCTGACCATAATAAATCCTCGCTGCATTGCCGCTGATATACTCATCGTTCGCAACTTCTGCATCCGGATCAACAGGCTCTCCATTATTGTCATCGTAAAGCTGTGTCGATTGAAAATCGCCGGTAAAGAAAAACATTATCTGGTCAAACCTGTTATTCGGGTCATCGTTTGTATATGAAGTTTTTTCAAACCATATCAAAAGCGGTGCTTCTCTATCCAGCCCGCGAATATCACGGTCAAGCTGATCGGTAACCGCCCGCAGCTTCTGCATTATCTCAGCATTAGCACCGACAACCCGCGACCCTTTAATGCTGACCTTAAATATAATAGATGTAAAGCCAAGCATCATCGCAAGTATGCCGATTGCAACAACAAGCTCTATTAATGTAAAACCTTTTTTCATTTTCACTACCTGCATCCGTGATTAATTAAAGTTTCAATATCCGTTGATAAACCGCAACACAAGGCCTTTTGTTTCCGTTAGCAGGCACAGGAACAACCCAGATTCGTATATTGGAATTTCTGGTTGCATTATTGTCCCAGTCGCCATCGTCATCCAACCACCATTTGTTCCAGTCTTTATCAAGAACGATCACGTCATCATTATTGCCTTTGAGCCTTTCGATAACCCTGTAAATACGCCCCGTCTCGTCGTCAACAATAGTATAACCATCATTGATAAATGTTTTCATCTCACTATTTCGTATCTGCAGCCGATCATCTCCAACCAGTGAAACCTCGATAGGCACAGCCATCGGATAGTCAATTTTAACCGCCTGCGGATCAAAACCGCCGCCAAAAAACTCATTCGGGTCATGATAATTCAGCCCTGCCCGAACTTTCCTGCAAACAAAAACCGTCACCTGCACCAAAGGCCTTGGATTAGTCATTGAGTCATAAGGCTCAGCCAATCGCAAAACCGCCGACCAGAAATACTGCTTATCTTCAATGTCCTTATTCTCATCAGAAGGATAAGCAAACACTTCAGGTCTAAGCTTCTTTGTCGCAGGAAAAACATCGTCACTGTTCTCGACAATAAAAGGAAAGCTTTGCTCACCATCACCAACATTG
Source organism: Planctomycetota bacterium (assembly GCA_023135255.1). Lineage (GTDB taxonomy): Bacteria > Planctomycetota > Phycisphaerae > Sedimentisphaerales > Anaerobacaceae > JAGLTN01. Next base: position 747 of record JAGLTN010000347.1, on the reverse strand, counting down.
CCATTTGAAAAATGAGGAAGATCATCAAGATAAAGTGGTGTCGGCCTAAAATCGTCAAAATTCGAGTTTGGTCTGCCCTGCGCATAAAGTTGGATCTTCGCAAAAGCCTCCTCCGCCGCCAGCGACGCATTAACACGCTCTACCGAAACGGTTGAAAGATGAATTGCCGCTGGGAATATCCCCGCGATAAACATCATCCCCGTCGTCAGTATCGCCATCGCTATCAAAACTTCGGTAAGCGAAAAACCATGATTTTTAATTGCTCTTATCATAACTATATATACTGATCCTAATTGAATTTTCCGTTTATCCGCGGGTAACTAACTTAAAAATAACAAGTTCCAGCTTTTTTCGCGGACATTTACTACCCTTAAGGGTATATAAGCTGGCCCGTATAAGGGTTGACATATATCTGCTTCGTATCCCACAAATCTTTAAGATAATCCGTATAAGCAGAACCATTTTCATAAACCTGTTTAAATTTATCTTTCTCATAAATAATAAATCTGCGCCTGCTGATTTCCTGACCAAGCCCCATCGGAGCATAATCATCCTGAAAGAACATTGCCCTGTTTTTTACATATCTGCCATCAACCGGAATAGCTTCGACGTTATTTCCCGTATTAAAGATTGTATCGGTACTGCTATCGTTACTTTTGCCATCTTTATTTCTGCATCTTATTTCATTTATGACAAGTTTACCCGACGGTGAAAAGATAATTGCAAAAGTAGTCGTATCCTGCAACT
>JAGLTN010000346.1 GCA_023135255.1 Planctomycetota bacterium | reverse complement strand
CAAGGATATGCACTATGTCGAGACTAATGAAGGTAAGCTTATTGACGTTAAGGGTCAAAAGGCACGCTTTGTTCGTTTGAACAGCAATGGTAATACCGGCAATGAATTGAACCACTATATTGAGGTTGCTGTTTTCGGTAAGCTTGTCAAATGAAATTATTGAAAAGATGTTGCATCGGATTATTGATCGCAACAGTTGTTGCATTGACGCTGCGTGTGCCCAGGCTTACGCAGCGTCCGATGCATACAGACGAGGCAGTCCATGCGATAAAATTTATAGATCTGCTTGAGCATGGGCAATATCGTTATAATCCCATCGAATATCATGGGCCTACCTTGAATTATTTTACGCTTATTCCGGCCTGGGTGGAAGGTGCGAAAACTTCTTTAGAAATTGATGAATCTACGCTCAGAGTGGTTCCTGTAGTTTTTGGTGTGTTGATCGTATTGTTATTTTTATTATTTTATGATGGGTTGGGAAGTTGGGCTTTGGTGTTCGGGGCGTTGCTGACGGCGGTCAGTCCGGCGTTTGTTTTTTACAGCAGGTATTATATTCAGGAAATGCTGTTGGTTTGTTTTACGTTTTCCTTTATCGCGAGTTCGTGGCGGTACTGGCAGGGGAGGAAAATCAAATGGGTTATCATAGCCGGTGTTTCTGCAGGGTTGATGCATGCTACTAAGGAGACGTGTGTAATTGCTTTCGGGGCGATTTTTCTTTCTGCTTTGATCGTGTTTTTTCTAAGCAGAAAAGATAATCAGTTTGCGGGTTTCTCTAAGAAAATTTCATTAAGTCATATTGCGTTTGGGGTTTTGCTGGCTGGGGTAGTTTCCGCATTATTTTATTCATCATTTTTTACAAATCTGGCCGGCGTTGCAGATTCATTTTTGACTTACAAAACTTATCTGACCAGGGCGGGGGAAAACGGGTTTCATATTCAAAACTGGTATTATTATCTTGAGAGGCTTTTGTATTTTAAATTTGGTGATGGGCCTGTCTGGAGTGAGGGGTTTATTGTTATATTGGCGGTTGTTGGTTTTATTCTTATAGCTATTAAGAAGGTTCCGGCGGGTGTTAATGTTTTGCTGGCGAGGTTTGTTGGGTTTTATACGCTTATTATGGTGGTCGTTTATTCTGCGATTGCTTATAAGACGCCTTGGTGCAGTCTTGGTTTTCTGCATGGGATGATAATTCTTGCTGCGATAGCGATACAGGCGATTGTTGAGGCTGCTAAGAGCAGGGTGGTACGCGGTTTTGTGTGGGTTGTATTTATTGTGGGATTCGCTCATCTAGCTTATCAGAGTTACCTTAGTTGCTACCAATACCAGAGCAGACCTGAGAATCCTTATGTTTATGCTCATACGGGTAGTGATGTTTTTAAGATGGTGGATAAGGTTAAAGAGGCAGCGTTATTGAGTGGGTATGGGGACGATTTGGCGGTTGGTGTTGTTTGCAGCGGCTCGGATTATTGGCCTTTGCCTTGGTATTTAAGAGGGTTCCGTAATATTGCGTGGGAAAGTGAGATGAACTTTGACAGGGCGGCGGAGCCTGTGATAATAATATCGCCTGATATGCAGGGTGAGCTTATGAAAAAATTGTATGAGCTGCCCGAGCCTGGTAAGAAAAATATGTACATCTATCTTTTTGAACAGAATAGTGAACTCAGGCCTAATGTGAATCTGCTGGGGTTTATATCTAAAGACCTGCATGATGTGATCGGACGGAATGAAGATAGTGACAAAAAATAGTGTGCTTGAATGACAGATTCTGAAGCTGATAAAAAAACTGTGAATAGTTTGTATGAAAACATAGCTGATTTGAGACGTTTCAGCTATGAAGCTATGGCGACAGTGTTTGAGGTTTTTATTGTTCATGAAGACGCTGGTTATGCTCAACAGGCGGCTTATGCGGCTTTTGATGTGCTTGACAGGCTTGAGGCTGAGCTTAGCAGGTATGTTGAGAACAGCGATATATCTATCGTTAATAATTTGGCTGTGGGGGAGAAATATACAGCAGGTATCGATACGTTCAACTGCCTGAAGCAATGTCAACAGCTTTACCATGATACGAATGGATGTTTTGATGTCACTATCGGGGCTTTGTTTGACTGCTGGCTCGATAAGGACAAGAGACTGCTTACCCCGACGGAGCAGCAATTGGTCTGGGCGAAGGAGCATACGGGAGCGGATCTTTATTTACTTGATGGGGAGTTGATGACTGTTGAATTAAAGATGAGTCCTTTGAAGATCGATCTGGGGGGCTTTGGGAAAGGGTATGCGGTTGATGAGATGGCGAAAGGGCTTGGGGATTGGGGGATAACCAAGGCGTTGATACATAGCGGCAGAAGCAGTGTTTTTGGGATGGGTTGGCCTGATGGTGAAAAGGGATGGCCTGTGATTATAAGCAATCCTTTAGATCGTGGGCAGATACTGGAGAGGCTTTATCTTCGTGATTATGCGATAAGCGGTTCAGGGTTAGAGAAGGGTAGTCATATTATTGACCCTCGCAGTGGTCGGCCTGTTAAGGGTAAGGCTGCGTCGTGGTCGGCTGCTACGACGGCGGCGGTTGCTGACGGGTTGTCAACGGCATTTATGATAATGAGCGATGAAGAAATGAAGCAGTATTGCAGGGATAACCGAGGCAATCTTGCGATGGTTATGAAAGAGGGCGGGGGTAGCGTTGTTAAGTTTGGGGATTGGCCCGGCGATGGTTGTGTTGTGGGTGGTTAGTTTTTTGCGTGCTTCGTTACAGCGATTTTTATTTTAATAAGTTCCCATATTAATGTGTGAAAGTTGCGGTGTGGGGAAAGTCTGCTGTCAAGATCACAAGTCCATATCACGGGGAATTCCTTTATGCGATATCGGCTTTTTAGTGCTTTGGTTATGACTTCGATATCGAACATGAAACCATCAATGATGCATTGTTTGTAGAGCTGTCTTGCGATGTTTCCTTTGTAGACTTTGAAGCCGCACTGAGTATCTGTAAATTTTGCAGGTATGTGCATCAGCAGTATTACGCAATATCTAAAGATTTTTGAGAAAATTTGCCTGTGCCATGGCTGGGGGATTTTAATTTTGCAGCCTTTCATTTTTCTTGAACCATGAGCTATGTCGCAGATATCATTTTTCAGCATCTCTATTGCTTCGATGGTATTTTTGTATGGTACGCAACAGCCGCTATCGGCAAACATGACATAGTCGCCGGTGGATTTTTCGATACCTTTTCGTACTGCGTAGCCTTTGCCGCGGGTTTGGGATAATCTTATTA
>JAGLTN010000345.1 GCA_023135255.1 Planctomycetota bacterium | reverse complement strand
GAATAAATCCGTAACTTGTTATTTTAAAATTATTTACCCGCGCATAAACGGTTAAATTCAATTGGGGTCAGTATAATATAATTGAAATATTGAGAGTAAACATTATGATTGTTCCAGATAAAAATATTAATTCCCCTTAGGAGAGTATTAATGAGTTATAAAAAAATCATGACCATTATCGCTGTAATGATAGCAATTATGTTTATTTGCAGCTGCAACCCTGTCAATCAGAAAAAAACCGGTAAAACAGACTGGCTTAAAAACTGGGAGAAAAACAACAAAGTCTGGAAAGGAATGCACTTCAGCCCATTAGAGGCAAAGGAATTCGACCCACTTAAAAAATTCATAACCGAAGTGATGGTCCCTAAAGGGCTCAATGCTTTGGTTTTGGAGATAAACTATTCTTTCAAATTCAAATCACATCCGGAATTAGCCGGCACAGGCTTCGACAAAAAACAAGCCCGCCAGCTCGTCGAACTCTGCCACCAAAATAACATAAGGCTTATACCACTTTTTAATTGCATAGGTCATCAGTCCGATGGAGGAGAGAATACTTTTGCACTGTTGCAGAAATATCCCCAATTCGATGAAACCCCCTACGCCCCCGCAGATAATAACGGCATCTACTGTCGAGAATGGTGCCCTTCCAATCCCGATGTTTACCCCATAGTTTTCGACCTTATTGACGAAATAATAGATGCCTTCCATGCCGACGCCATCAACGTCGGAATGGATGAAATCTTTCTTCTCGGCGACCCCAACTGTCCCTACTGCAAAGGAGGCAATACCGCAAAAATATTTGCAAATGCTGTAAATAAATTTCATCACCACATAGTAAATGAAAAAGGCATCGAGATGCACATGTGGGGCGACCGATTATTAAAAGCTTCCGAGCATGGCTATGAAGGTGAAAAAGAAGTAAGCAAAACCGGCACCGATGCTGCGATTGATATGATACCCAAAGATATCGTTATCTGCGACTGGCATTACTGGTGGAGACCACAATTCACTTCTGTCCAGCATTTCGTAGACAAAGGCTTCAGGGTTTGGCCAACTACATGGAGACAAGCAACCGGAGGTATCACATTTTGTCAGGCTGCTCAGAAATGTAATTCAGATAAAGCTCTCGGTATGCTGTTTACGGGCTGGTATATTTCAAGCCCGGATCAGTTAACCGACGTAATAAATAATGATCTCGAAAAGTATAAAAACGCCGAGAATGAATTCAGGATTCCGTATGCAGAAGGTATCCTTGAAACGATGGATAAAACACTCGCCGAAATGGACAAATCGTTAAACTAATCATTTAGTTAAAATAAAAAAGTCCCGGCTTTTTTGGTCGGGACTTTTAATTTTTATCTTATGTAGTCTTTTTATCAGTTGGCACTTCCCGGGGTTTCGGCTTGGCCTTGCCAGTTGTTGGGGTCGTTGCCGTAGGCATCTTCGTATATTCTGCTTAACGAATCGCCGTCGCCGTCCGGGCTTGTAGGCCAGGGGTCCGTCATACCGTCAAAGTTTTCCGGATGGTCACCATCGCTGTAGTTCAATCTGTCTACGCGAATATAGTACCTGTCTTCGCCAGGCTCCT
>JAGLTN010000344.1 GCA_023135255.1 Planctomycetota bacterium | reverse complement strand
GGGTTGCTTCTATTGATGCACTTAGAGGTTTTGATATGTTCTGGATCGTCGGGGGCGGGGCGATATTTCACAGTCTGCATAAAGTCTGGGACAATTCATTTACACAAACTATAAATACCCAGATGGAGCATGCCGCCTGGGAGGGTTTCAGGTTTGAGGATTTGATTTTTCCTCTTTTTCTTTTTATCATTGGGCTGGTAATCCCCTTTTCGATCTCAAAAAGAATCGAAAGAGGCGACGACAGAAAACAGCTTTACATCCACATCTTCAAACGTGCCCTTGTTCTTTACATAATTGGAATGATATATAACGGCGCGTTAAGCTTTAATATGGACGAAATGCGATGGACTGGCGTGCTGCATAGAATGGCTGTTTGCTATTTATTCGCTTCACTGATCGTAATGAACACGAAATGGAAAGGCCAAGCTATCTGGGCAGCAAGTCTTTTGATCGGTTATTGGCTCGCGAGTGCCTTTATTCCGGTACCGGGGTTCGGGATTTGTAATTTCACAGCCCAAGGATGCCTTAGTTCATGGTTTGATCAGCACTTTTTGCCCGGTAAGTTATATTATGGCTTTGGTGACAACGAAGGGTTGCTCTCGAATATACCGGCAATTGCAACCGCTTTGCTCGGCGTACTGGCAGGTCACTGGCTTCGCTGCGATAAAACCGGCAACAAAAAAACAATTAACCTTCTGATGGCTGGCGTAATTTTAATAGCATTAGGTTACGGCTGGGGAACGTTTTTCCCGATAATCAAAAACATCTGGACTTCCTCATTTGTGCTGGTAGCGGGCGGATGGAGTCTTATTCTGCTGGCGGTTTTCTACTGGACAATCGATGTAAAAGGCTTCCATAAATGGGCATTTTTCTTCCAGGTAATCGGAGCAAATGCAATATTCATTTATTGGTCAACTGAAGTTATCAATTATCAATATACCGCCAACTATTTCCTACACGGGGTTTTGCCAATGTTCGGCGGCCTTGAACCTTTGGTACTGCCGATAGCCACATTGGCTGTTGAATGGCTATTGTTATTGTTCATGTATAAAAAGAAAGTGTTCCTGAAAATCTAACACTTAGATTTTTTGCGGAAATCTTATGGACTGATATTTTCTTCTTTGCGAAAATACCCTGCAAATATGCGTTGCATCGCCAAAGCTGAAATAAAATGCGATCTGCGTTCCATTATATACTGATCCCAATTAAATTTTACCGTTTATCCGCGGGTAAATAATTCAAAAATAACAAGTTACGGATTTATTCGCGGGCATTTACTACCCTGAAGGGTATAAAAACCTGGCAATTTTATACTGATAAAGATATTGTATTATGAAGACGGATTTAAGTAATAACAATAAACTTCAGATAGGATTTTGGTTATGAATAAGAATCGCTATAAAGTTGTAATTCTGCTTTCGATTATTTTGATAACAATTGCTTTTGCTGGTCAAAACAACTATCAATCTTTGTTGCCGAGATTAACGCCTGTGCCAGCGATGATTGTCGGCGTTGACCGCGATGTTGTAAGTCTCGATGGTCAATGGATATTCAACCAGGCGGTGAACAAAGAGAAATTAGATGAGAAGTGGGAAGACATAACCGTCCCGGGACAATGGCTGCAGCAAGGCTTTAAAGTTGATGGCAAAAATTTCGGTTATTATCGTAAAATGTTCAGCGTGCCGAAAAGCTGGGGCAATATGGTTATTAAGCTTCGATGTGACGGCATCTATAGCCAATCAAAAATATGGATCAATGAGAAAATTGCTGGTAAGCATGTTGGCGGTTTCACTGCTTTTGAACTTGATGTCACTGATTTCGTCAAACCGGGAGATAAAAATCGTATCGATATCGAAGTTAAAACCGAATCAATGGCAAATATCTTTGCAACAGGAACAGGATATGCTGCACATGACTTAGGAGGCATAACAAGAAAGATTTATCTCTTTGCTGTTCCGAAGGTACATGTCTCATCGGTTCAGCTGCAAACAAGTTTCGATAAGGTATATAAAAACGCTAAGCTGAAAGTGACTTTTGGAGTTACGAATAATTCTAAAAAAACACTTGAAGAGCTTCAGATCAGACTTAAAATAAAAGACTCACTTAACAAAATGGTAAAAGCTGCACCTTCGGTTATAAAGCTGAATTCTATACCCGCGGGTTCGACGATTAGTCATACAGAAGAAATTGATGTCAGAAGGCCAAAGAAATGGGACTGCGAACATCCTAATCTTTATAACCTTTTCTACACGGTTTATGCGGACAGCCAAAAGCTTGAAATAGGCAAAGAGACCTTCGGTTTTAGAGATATAGAAATTCGCGACAAAAAGCTTTTTATTAACGGCAAGGCTGTAAAACTGCGAGGAATATGCAGACATGAGGCACATCCGCTTTTGGGTAGATCATTAACGCCGCAGCTTTGGGAAAAAGACGTACAGCTGCTTAAAGAGGCAAATATTAATTTCGTCCGGACGAGTCATTATCCGCCTGCTGAAGAATTTATCGAAGCCTGCGACAGATATGGTATTTTCGTTGAAGAAGAAGCACCTTTTTGCTGGGCCAGTGTTGATTGGAGTAAACCGGAATGGAAAGATAAAAGGCTTGACGATCCGAATGTAAAAGAGCTAATTATAAAGCAAACGCTGGAGATGGCACAACGTGACAAAAACCATCCTTCTATAATAATGTGGTCATTGGCTAATGAAAGTAAGTGGTCGGAAGTTTTTGAAAACTCAGGTAAAGCATTAAAGGCTTTTGACCCGACCAGACCTACGAAATTTACTAATCAGCCTGATGCTAATTTTTGTGAAATCCAAGTATGGCATTACCCGGGACGAGGCGGGCCCGGTAGAACTGAAGATGCGAATCGACCTGTTATTTTTTCTGAGTTCTGCCATTTGAACACTTATAATCGTCGGGAGATTTATACCGACCCTGGTCTGCTTGAGTACTGGGGTAAGGGATTTAATCGCATGTGGAACGACATGTATAAATCTGAAAACTGTCTGGGCGGCTCTATCTGGGCGGGGATTTCGGATACGTTTTATATAACCGACCAACAGGGACAAACCAGAATCATAGGCTATGGCGATTGGGGGCCTATTGATGGTTGGAGAAGAAAGAAGCCTGAATACTGGCATGTTAAAAAAACATATTCGCCGATTAAAATTCCTGTAAAAAAAATTGTTCTTCCTGATAAAAGTTACAAAGTAAGAATAAAAATAATAAACCAATATGACTTTTCGAATCTTAATGAGCTTGATATCGAAGTTAAGACTGCGGAAAAAACCGCAGTACTAAAAGCCAATATTCCAGCAAGAGGTCAGGGCTATCTGGAGATGCCTTTAAAACTGTTTGCAAACACCGATACTGTACAGCTAAGCTTTATCCATAAGAAAGGTTTCTTTGTAGACCGTTTTGTTTTGCCGGTAATAAAAAACGGTAAAAAAACCAAGGCGAAAAAACAGCCGACTGTTCCAGCAAAAGCATCTCCGACAATAACACGAGATGCAAACAGCATAACGATAACCGGTGACAATTTTCAATGGCATTTCAATGTTAAAACCGGGTTAATCGAGAAAGCTATTGTCAATTCAAAGATAATAAAAGTTGCGGGGCCTTTGCTTACAGTAACTCCTCTTGTTGCAAGCAAACATCAGAGGTCCGTTCAGAAGATTGAAGTGTTGAATGGCGAAATGAAGAATTTCGAGGCTTCGAAAATTGATACTATCAAAACAAAAACTGAAGCGATCATACAAATAATAGGCAAGTACGGCGAAGACGCTGAAGGGTTTTATACTATGGTTTTCGATGCTAACGGGATGGGAAAATTAGGTTACCGCTTTGCATATCAAAAAGAAGTTGACCCAAGAGAAACAGGGGTGACATTTACAATTGATCGCAGATGTGATCTGCTAAGCTGGGACAGAAATTCTCAGTGGACGGCTTACCCGAAGGATCATATTGGCAGAGGCGAGGGTTTTGCGAAAGCTTTGCCTGACCCGAATCAGTTAAAGCTACCCGTCAATCATCAGCCGGATTGGCCTTGGTATCTGGACGCAACGCAGGCGGGTACGAATGACTTCAGGTCAAGCAAGTACAATATCAATTATGTATCATTGACAGATCCAGATGGTATTGGTGTAAAAGTTATCTCTGACGGCAAACAAACTTCCAGAAGTTATATTGAAGATGACAGCATAAAATTATTGATAGCCGATTATGTCAATGGAGGATACGACCCGTTTTTCAGGCCTCATGTCAAGGGCGAATATAAGCCTTTAGAAAGAGGCTCTGTAATAAAAGGAACTGTTACGATACAGCTTATCGGGCAATAACAGCCATAAAAAATTGAAAGCAAAAAATGGCTTTAGAGAAAATATCACACAGAGAACGAGTAATAACAGCTTTGAATCATCAGGAGACGGACAGGTGTCCTTTTCAGATAAGCTTTACTCCTGAGTTTGCCAGTAGGCTAAGGAAAGAACTTAATTTAGATAATGGTGTAATAGATAACCCTCATGACAGAGGAAACAAATACCAACTTGAAACAGCTCTCGATGAAGATATGCTGCTTACGTTTGTGGGCTGGGCAACTTGTTATTATCAGTCGTATGAGCCTTACACCGACGAATGGGGCGTAGGCTGGCACGGGGCTAAATACGAAACACCTTTCGGCCAGGGGTTTTATACTGAAATGACGGAGCATCCATTGGCGCAGAAAGACAGTATTTTAAGTTATACTCCGCCCGACCCGAACGATCCGAAACTATACCTCGATGCCGAAAATCTGCTTCGAAATTATAAAGACCGGTATTTCATTGTTGGAGCCACTGTTACCACTATTTTCGAAACTGCGTGGGCACTTCGCGGATTGGAAAATCTTATGATGGACTTTATAACAGAGCCCCAGCTGGCAAATGACATTCTTGATATACCATATAACTACCATCTGACTGCTGCAAAAAAATTAGCAAGGATGGGCGTGGATATGATATGGACAGGCGACGATGTCGGAAGTCAAAAGGGTATGATGATATCGCCGAAGCTGTGGCGGCAATTTTTTAAACCAAGAATGGCCAATTTCATCAAAGAACTCAAAACTATCAATCCTGAGCTGAAGGTTGCATATCACAGCGATGGGGACATCTCTGACATAATTGAAGAATTGGTCGAAATAGGTGTTGATATTTTGAACCCGATTCAGCCTGCGTGCATTGACCCTGCTAAAGTGAAAGAACAATATGGTGACAGGCTATGTTTCTGGGGTTCTATTGACGAACAGTATACACTGCCTTTCGGCTCAGCCGACGATGTGAAAAATGAAGTTATTCAGAGATTAAAAACTATCGGCAAAGACGGCGGGCTCATCATCGGCCCAACCCATCACGTCCAGCTCGATACGCCGATGGAAAACTTCAAAGCAATGGTCGATACCATAAAAAACACAAGATATGATTCTTTATAACCAATTTGCAAAAATCACCAAATATGGAACTGGATAAAAAAAGATTGTTTTTTGAAGGTAAATGCTTTATAATTTGCACAAGATGTATTTCCCGATTTTTACTGAAATCAGGAGAGAATGAATGATGAAAAAAGCTTTTACTCTTGTTGAACTATTGGTCGTCATAGCGATCATAGCACTTCTGATGGCGATTTTAATGCCGACACTTCGAGCTGCCCAGGCGCAGGCTCAGCGAGTGGTATGTTTGAGCCATTTGGGACAGCTTGGTTTAGGTTGGGTTTGTTATGCACAAGACAACGATGAATTAATTGTTAATGGCCAAACAAGTTCTGGTACAGTTTTATGTGCGGATGGAACTTATGAGAGCTGTTGGATAAAGGGATTTTATTCAATGAATGCTGGATATAGTGAGGAAACCTGTATAAATTCTATAAAGAATGGTTTACTGTATCCATACTGCCAAGATTACAAATTATATGCTTGTCCAACTAAACAGAAAGGGGAATTTGTAACTTATGCAATATGTGATTCCATGAATGG
>JAGLTN010000343.1 GCA_023135255.1 Planctomycetota bacterium | reverse complement strand
GTACGCTGGCAAACATAAGCGATGTCGACCTTGACAAAGTATGTAAGCAGTATAAAGAAAAAAACATCGAAGGCTTCAAATAGGAGTCTTTGATGTTTATCTTTTTATTCTTTTGATTTCAAGACCACTCATTAAAAACAGGTGGTTCTTTATTGGTCTTTATCGCCTATCTCATCGGGCAACTGAGGTTCCGCAGATTTATCTGTGGCGGTAACTGCTCGGTAAAAGCACCATCCAAGTCCGCATATTATTCCCATCAAAACGACTGCGAGTATTATATATGCAGTTACTGATAACTGACCATCATATTCTATTTTCGATAATATATTTATTGTTTTAACCATTTTCTTGTTCCTGCCCATCGCTATAGTCAGTTCTTCCGACCATGCTTAAAATGACTGCTGTAATAAATGCCCCTGCCATAAGGGTTAGTCCGACAATATTAGGCCAAATGGCCTGCCCATCATTATTGATGATGAGCCCACCCTCTTTGGTAAAATCATCATACAAGCTCCAGATAAATAAAGAGCCGAGAACAAGCGGAATTATATATTTTATAAGCCACTCCCACCAGAGGCCTATCTGCCAGTCACTTCGGGCATTGGCATGACGTCTTAGAACATGTAATTTATAAAACCACCCAATAGCAATACATTCGACAAGCCCGACAAGAACTATTCCCCATGTGCCGTTGACAAAGCCATCAATTGTACCAAGCCAGCTTAGACCACCTTCGGTAGTGAAAAATATACCAAAGCCAAAGCCTACGACACTAAGAGCAGGCAAAACCCATTTGCTTGGCCAACCGGTTTTGTCGCAAAGACTGGCGAGTATTGACTCGGTCATAGAAAAAGCTGAGTTGATCCCGAGCAATATCAAGGCGGTGAAAAAGAGCACGCTGAAAAACTGGGTTGCCGGCAAGTTTGACAAAGCTGCCGGAAATGCTACAAATGCAAGTCCCGGGCCCTGGCTTTTATCGAGAACCTGACTAACCTCTACACCCTGCTTAACAGCCAAAGAACCCATCGTAGCGAACACCGCGATACCGGCAATAAAACTAACTGCCAGGTCCGCAATGCCGACAATAAGAGCGTTGTTATTTATATCGCTTTTGCGATGCAGGAAACTTGCGTATGTCACCATAACGCCGAAAGCAACAGTCATAGAGAAAAACACCTGGCCGAAAGCATGACGCCAGACTACAACATTTTTTAATGACTCCCAGTCGGGTTCAAGGTAGTATTCCAAGCCTTGGACTGCACCCTCAAGGGTAAGACCTCTGATTGTGAGTATCAAAAGCATCAGACAAGGCAGAGGCACAGCCCACATAACCATTTTTCCTATCCAACCTACACCTCTGAATATACTGAAGTACATTGCTAACCATACTACGAAAAGCGACACTACAACAGACCAGCGGATATTACCAAGGCTGAAGCTGCCGTTAAACTTCAGATAGTTGTCAAAGAAAAATGCTTTTGCATCCTCTGCCCATGGGACTACCTGGTAAAAACTAAAAACAAGGTAATTGAGACACCACGCAAGAACTACCGAATAGTAACAAACAATAATACAGCAAAGAATGATAGGCCACCATCCAACAAACTCGCTGCGTTTTGAAACCTGTCGAAACGCCCCCGGAGCTGCCAGCTGGGTAAAATGTCCCAGCGAAAATTCCATTATCAGCATAGGTATACCAACCACGACCATCGCTATAATATATGGAATAAGAAAAGCACCCCCGCCGTTTGAATAAGCTTCGTAGGGAAATCTCCAGATATTACCAAGCCCAACAGCCGACCCCACAGCTGCAAGAACAAAACCACCACGAGACCCCCAGTTTTCCCTTCTCTCCAAAAGCTCAGCCATCGGTTTTACTCCAAATCACTTTCAGATGTTTATGCCAAGAACCTCCAGGCTGTCACGTTCAACTATATTGCGGATACTTCCTCGTGGAACAGTCGGCAATGAAGTATCAGCCAAAAGCTTATTAAACCCGAGAAGTGTTTCAATGCAAGGCCCGGCACTACCAGCAGGATATCCGCTGCCGAACAAAAGCTTATCCATAACATCGGACTCATTTGCGGAAACCACTATATTGTAAATCTGCCAGATATTGTCAGGCTTGATAGTAAGATCGGCATAAACATTTTCGTGTTTTGCTAGCATGGCAATTGTCTGGTTGACAAAAGGCCTGCCCATTGAACCAATTACCATTTTCAGTTCAGGGTATTTTCGTGCAATCTCATCAAGCAGATAAGACTGGGCATAATCGAGCACCGCTGAGCTGCTTAGAGGCTGACAGTTATCAAAAAAAACAGGCACTTCAAGCTCTTGGGCAGCTGCGTAAAATCTCATTGCTCTACTGTGGGCAGGGTGAAATTTATCTTCACAACAGTAAACAACAAAGCCTTTAAAATTATTTTTTTCAATTAAATTCGAAAGGGCTTTCGGTGTAATCGCATCACAAATCGGGTTAATATAAGCAAAACCTAACAACTTATCCCGATAACTGCTTACATATCCTAAAAGCTTTTTATTGACCTCTTCACTGTTTTCGCCCGCATGCGCCAACACAATGCAGGCATCGATCATTTCAGCCGAAGCCAGCAATTCCGACGCTCCGCCGGTCTGTTCGACAACTTTTGGCAAATGTGTGTGACAATCAACTATCATAATTTTTTCGTCCTCAAATAGGCGCTATCCATAACAGTCTTAATAATAGTCGTTTATCTTATAATTACCCTTTTCTACAGTCAAGAACAAATATAAAGGCTTTTCTTGACGGCAACGACGTCTAAAGGTAGTATTGTTGTAAATTATAAAGATTTTTATACTAAGGTTCACCATGGATTGTCCGGTTTGTAAAAGTGCTATGATAACTCTTGAGCTTAATGACGTCGAAATAGACTTCTGTTGCGATTGTAACGGTATCTGGCTCGACAGCGGTGAAATTGAGCTTCTTATCGCAGATGCTCAGCAGACACAAAAATTGCTCGATTCCTTTAAAACAGAAAAAAATCTCACAGAAAAGCTGAGAAAATGTCCCATCTGCCTGAAAAAAATGCAAAAGATAATCGTTGGCTCAGACGCCCCGCCTCTGCTATTGGACAAATGCTCCAAAGGCGATGGCCTGTGGTTCGACAA
>JAGLTN010000342.1 GCA_023135255.1 Planctomycetota bacterium | reverse complement strand
AATGTGCTTATCTTTGAAAGGATAAGGGAAGAACAGCAAAAAGGCTCTTCGCTTAGAGTGGCAATCACTAATGGTTATCAGAAAGCGTTCAGAACAATTTTAGATGCGAACATAACTACTTTTATTACAGCTGCTATTCTCTTCTGGGTCGCATCTGAGGAAATTAAAGGCTTTGCAATCGTGCTTATGCTTGGTATCGCATCAAGTATGTTTACCGCGTTGTTCGTAACAAGAGTCGTCTTTGACTGGTTGCTTTCCAAAAAGCTTATCAAAGATCATCTGCTAATGTTAAGAATTGTCAAAAAGCCAAACATCAACTGGATGAAACTCAGGCCGGTATTTTTAACTATCTCGCTGATTTTTATTGTTTGCGGAATGTTTGTGTTTTTCACAAGAGATAATGCCAAAAACAACAAATACGACATCGAGTTTACCGGCGGAACTATGGCTCAGATAAGCCTTAAAGATGATGTAAATATGACAAGGCAGGATGTCGAAGACAGCATCCGCAAAGTCGGTGAAGAAATGGGTAGTCCCGCTTTGGCTTCTGCAAATGTTTACAGCATAGGTGAATCGAACAGAGAATATGCAATAAATACAACTGCTACGAATAAGACCACTGTTGCGGTAACTTTGGCTGGGGAAGCAACAATGACAGCCCTGCAGATTGAAGATGCTGTCGGCGATGACCTGAGAAATCTTACTGTTACCGAAAATGGCGATACTTTTGAGATAACAACGAGCAATACAAATAAAGGGACCATAAAATCAGTTCTTGAAAAAGTTTGTAAAAATGCTCAGATATCAGAGCCAATCGTAGATACGATCGTAAATACCGCTTTGATGGCTGCTTTCGAAGGTAAGCTTAAGATCAAACAGAATCTGAACCCGACTATCGCTTCTGCGGACAAGATTACAGAAGAGATGATCGAATCTTATCCGGAGCTTGCTGATTTCATCGGTGGTGTTAAAATAACATGCGAATTAGAAAAAGACGTTTCTGGTGAAGAGCTGCTGCAAAGATTTAGTGCTGTAAAATCAAAAATCGATTTGCGTGACCTTAAGTGGTACAATTATAAGGTTATGAACCCTGACCTGTCAGAGGTAGAGTTGCAGCAGAATATTAAATCTTTCGTTTATGTCAGTGCAGACCCCGAAGCTGGATTCAGACAGTTTGATGATTCAGAATGGGAAAGCTTTACCGATAATGAAACCCGTAAAGTCAATGCTGTTGGTCAGCTTGAGTCTTCGCTGGCTCAAATCACACAATTTAGCCCTACTATCGGAACAGAAGCAAAGACAAAGGCTTTGATCGCAATTGTGCTTTCATTGTTTGCGATCATAACTTATGTATGGATCAGGTTTGGTGATGTTCGTTATGGTGTCGCAGCCATCGTAGCTTTGCTGCACGATGTGTGCATAACACTGGGGATGGTCGTTGCGTGTACGTATATTGCTTCAACAGCAATTGGTGAAAAACTGCTCATCGCTGATTTCAAGATCGACCTTGCGATGATCGCAGCATTTTTGACCCTTATAGGTTACTCCCTTAACGATACCATCGTTATCTTCGACCGTATCAGGGAAAACAAACACAAAGCAAGACTTAATCCTAAAACTATTACCGACAGTATTAACCAGACTATACCAAGAACAGTGCTTACATCATTAACAACGTTCATTGTGGTTTTAATCATGTACATCTTCGGCGGAACAGGATTACGGGGCTTTACCTTTGCGATCGGTCTGGGGATAATCGTGGGTACTTATTCTTCTATCGCGATAGCGGCACCGATACTTTTGATTGGAGTCAAGAAAACCAAAGCAGGTGAATAAATGCCGAAGGATTGGAAAATTGGTTTAGTAGCTGGATTCATACTCGCTTCACTTGGAGCAATATGGTTTTGTACTAATCCACAACAGAATAATACAGCCTCGCCTGGAGAAAATAGTGAGGCTGTTACTTTTTATGATACAGCAAAGCCTGAAAAAAGCTTTTCTGCGTCAAATGAACTTTCACAGACTTTTACAGAACCAGTGCCGTTGAAGCTGATATCTTCCGAAAAGCTTAAAATCACAGCTAAGCCTAAACCGTTGCCGGCGCAGAAACCCGTCAGACTATATACCGTTCAAAAAGGTGACACACTTTCCTTGATCTCGGAAAAAGTTTATAGTGACAAAAACATGTGGCACAAGATAAGGGACGCCAACAAAATCGAAAACGTAAATGCCCTGCGCCCGGGCACAGAACTGATAATACCTTAGGAACGCTTTAAACTTTAAAGCAACTCAGCTGCTTCTCCATCAACAAGCCAGCATACTTTTTCCAGAACAGGCCAGAGCAAATGAATCGGATACTTGATCTCGTCCGGCTCAGAGGTTAATACTTCTTTCAATGTCTTCGCTTTTGATCTGCCTGAAACCATTACGACCAGGTTTGATGCCGCACATAAAACAGGATATGTCAATGTTATTCGATTAAGCTTTTCATCCATAACATAAACGACAGATGCCAGATGCGTGGTGTCAATAGAAGCGTATGAATTAGGCATAAGCGAACCTGTATGCCCGTCAGAGCCCATCCCTAAAAATATCAGGTCAAACTCTGGCAGCTGATCTTTTTTAAGCTCAAAAACACTTCGCAGGTCTTCTCCATACTGCCTTGCTGCCTCTTCAAAATCGCTGAACTCTGTTGAGATTGCGTGAATATTCCGGGGTGGAATATTTACCTTTGATAAAAACGTCTCATACGCCAGGTTGTAATTACTCCACTTAGAGTCTTTCGGGACATAACGTTCGTCAACCCAGAAAATATGTATATCATCCCAGTCAAGATTTTGAGAATCCGGATGGTCGCCGAGAAGTTCCAGAAAACTGCGTGGAGTAAACCCACCTGAGATGGCAACATAAAATTTACCTTTGTCCTTAATCGCTTTTCTCGCCTGCGAAACAAAAGACTCCATCCCGCGAATAGACAATTCTTCAAGATCAGAGGTGACCTCTATATGAGGCTTGTAATTCGTTAACGTTCTCATAATCTACTTCCCCAAATAATAAATTACAAACTACAGTCTATTATCAAACTTTGCTTTCAGAATTGCCAGTACAAATTTTTATATTTTTATATTTTTACTTCAATATTTCTGCTTTGAGTTACTTGCATTTGCACATAAGTTCTTTATTCACAAATGATTATGCCGTATTTAGAAAAGAAAACTGGATTTGACTTAGTTGCACTTGGCCTTTGAATCCGCCTTATATATAAGTGATTATCACTTAATATTTTCTTTTGTCCATTTGGCGGCCTGGTCAAGTATCTTATGGTTGAGGTCAATAAGCTTTGGCTTAGCAGCAAAATTATCCGCAATAGCCTGGTAAAACACCTCATCGCTCAGTTTGGTACATCCCAAAGTCTTTAGAACACCAAGCATTACAGTGTTGGCAGCTCGCTCAGAACCACCCTTGGCAGCTAATTGTCTCGCAGGCACCGCAACAGCTTTAACACCTTGTTTAAACTTAAAGTCGCTTGCAACTGAATCATAAATTATCACCCCACCTGGTTCGACATCATCGGCAAATTTCTCAAGCGAAGGTCTGTTCATAGCGATAAGCACATCGGGAGAATGAACTACCGGAGAGCCGACTAATTCGCCGGATATCATCACTGAACAGTTTGAAGTTCCACCTCTTTGCTCTGGTCCATAAGACGGATACCATGAAACATGTCTGCTATCTTTGCAGGCAGCTCTTGCGAGAATTAATCCCATGCTAAGGACTCCCTGTCCGCCAAAGCCGGCGACTTTGACCTGAACATCACCAAATTCAGGATCGTTTATTGCATCGGGTGAACTGTCATTTTTGAGATCATATAACCCATTGATCGAGTCAATAGAAAAGTCACTGACGCTTCTCTTGAAAGATTCCGCTTCTTCGCTGTTGTCTCTAAGATTGCCGAGTGGAAATTCTTTGGTCATAACATTATTTATAAAATCAATGCTCTCTTGCGAATCCTGCTTGAGGTTAGTCGGACAATTTGAAAGCACCTCAACAAAAGCATAGCCTTTACCGTCCCTTTGGATTTCAAGAGCTTTTCTAACAGCCCGTCTGGCTTTTCGAATATTTTTAATATCAGAGATAGCAACACGTTCAATAAAAACCGGGGCTTTAAGATTGTTGATCAATTCGCACATGTGAATCGGATAACCGGAAAATCTTGGGTCCCTGCCTGTCGGACAGGTTGTGGTTTTTTCGCCTATCAGGGTGGTAGGCGCCATCTGTCCGCCTGTCATGCCGTAAATAGTATTGTTCACGAAAAATACTGCCAATTTTTCACCGCGATTCGCTGCCTGGAGTGTTTCGTTGAGACCTATGGAAGCAAGGTCTCCATCGCCCTGATAAGAGATAACAACAGCGTTGTCTTCTGCGCGGGAAATACCTGTCGCCACTGCCGGCGCACGTCCGTGAGCAACCTGTATATTGCCGCAATTAAAATAATAATAGGCAAATACTGAACATCCGACCGGGCTTATAACTATCGTTCTGTCGGCTATTTCCAGATCGCCCATAGCTTCACCGATAAGCTTATGCAAAATTCCATGGCCGCAACCTGGGCAATAATGAGTTGCCGTTGGGGCAGTTCCACCTTTCCGCGGAAATTCTTTATATAATCCAGAAAGTCTTCCAATAATTTTTTCTGCCATATTTTATACCTCTCTAATCAGCCAGTTCTTTTATCTTACTGATTATTTGATCCATAGTGATAAGATTACCGCCGAGTCTGTTAACAAGATGCACCTGCTTGCTGCATTGAATCGCCAGTTTGATATCTTCCAGCATCTGACCGTTACTCATTTCAACTGAAACGAATTGACAGCCGTTTTTACCTGCCAACTCTTTAAGCCTGTCATTTGGGAATGGATATAAACTTATAGGCCTGAAAAGCCCAACCTTTATGCCCTGCTTTCTTGTCTGGTCAACTGTCGTTCTGCAAATCCTGCTGCTGATACCATAAGAAACCAACACAATGTCGGCATCTTCTATTTTGTACTCTTCGTAATCGACTTCATTTTTCTCTATCAAAGCGTATTTTTCCTGAAGCTCATAATTAAAATCTTCAAGTATCTGGAAATCGAGAACGATTGAAGTGATAAGATTTTCTTTGGTTTCGGCAGTTGCATTAACTGCCCAGGATGTATCTATTTTCGGTTCGACCGCTTTTTCGGGGAACCGTATCGGTTCAACCATCTGCCCCAGCACAGCATCTGCCAGGACATATACAGGCCCGCGATATTCAAAAGCCAGATCAAAAGCTCTCAGTGTAAAATCGCACATTTCCTGCACAGAATTTGGAGCCAGGACTATGCATTTATAGTTGCCGTGCCCGCCTCCTTTTACAACCTGATTATAATCGCCCTGCTCAGGACCGATATTTCCCAGACCTGGTCCAGCTCTCATGATGTCAACGATTACACAAGGCAGCTGTGAGCCTGCCATATAACTGATGCATTCCTGTTTCAGGCTTATTCCGAGCCCTGATGATGCCGTCAAAACACGATGGCCCGTTGATGCAGCACCATAAGCCATATTTACCGCAGCTTCTTCCGATTCTGCCTGCACAAACTTTCTACCAACTTTTGGAAACAATTGTGATGCTTCCTGAAGTATTTCGCTGGCAGGTGTAATTGGATATCCAAAATAGCAATCGCAGCCTGCGTATAACGCTCCAACTATCACCGCATGATTACCTTTAATCAATTGTGTTGCCATATTATATTAATCCTTAACGTATTAAACGTTTTTCAGTCTTTCTTTGGGATGTGCACTTCTATTGCGTTTGGTTCCGGGCAGCTGTAAAAACAGTTCGCACAGCCTGTGCATCCGGTTCCTGTATAAACTACATAATGGTAGCCTCGCTGATTGATCTCTTTGCTCATTTCCAGGCACCCTTTCGGACATGAAATTATACAACGTCCGCAGGCCTTGCACTCGATCTGTGTCAGTACCGGATACGGGCTCTTTTTCTCATCTTTAACTTCCACTGTAGCTCCTGTTTAACATTTAAACATACATTATAAACCAGTTTCTACTCATTATCCTGACCTTTTTTGCGTATATCAACCCTTTTTATCTTACCACTTACAATTTTGGGTAATTCGTCAAAAAATTCGATAATTCCCGGATATTTGTATAGGGCGGTTATTTTTTTACATGATCCTGCAATTAGAATCCTATACCCTTCAGGGTAAGAACTGTCCGCGAATAAATCCGTAACTTG
>JAGLTN010000341.1 GCA_023135255.1 Planctomycetota bacterium | reverse complement strand
GTCCGATTTTTTCGGACACTTCATCGTAGCCCTCCTTTACGAGCTTTTTCTTCAAATCGCTCCAATATTTGCGAGGTCTGCCAGAATCTGTTAACACCTCGATAATATCAATTATTGAAAACCACCATTGCTCATCGTGAATCGTTTTCCTGATTTCTTTGCCCTTAAACAACGCTATCTGTGTAGACCGTTCTGCTTCAGCCATAAATTGGTTTCCTTGATTATAGACAAAAACAATCATAGTATTTTAATATTTGACTGGTTGTGGTTGTATTATCCAGAAAGCTTTCTTTATCCTTCTTTAGCCCACTAAAGGTTGACAATATGTATTCTACGTCATCACGTTTAATTCCATAAAGAATGAAAAACACTGCATCAAGCTCCGCCATAAGTTTTGCTCTGTCCGCTGTTTTCCACTTATGAACCTTGGGCTTAAACCCTGCTGCTTCCGCAAGAGGTATCATGTCATTACTCGTACACGTAAGCTTTAAAACCCTTTCAGATATCCACTTCTCCAAACTTTGTTTCTTGCTCCAAGGACAGGCTTCTTCATAAAAGTCTGGTGGCAAAGTAGGCAATTGATTGATAATATAATAGCTCAAGTTGACTCCGCCGATTTTTTGTCTACAAATATAGTCATAAACAAAGCTATTTAAATTTGCTAAAAGACAAGCTGTTTTTTGATGCCCAATGTTATCCCCAGTCATCATTAAAGGTGCAGAATGTATAACGCCCACATAAGGTATGAAGCTTGCGATCATTGTCCGTTCATTAGTTGGACTTGTTACGTTTTTAAATGCAATTATTTTATTCATAGAAAAACCCTCAAGTGCCTTTTCTACTTCTGCCTCATCAATCCACCAGCGAGGTGTCACGCAGAATTCTGGATTTTGATGTTCTACGAGAGAAGTAGCAACTGTTTGTCCTTGACGTGCCCAATTTGTTTTGTCAACAACAACACCTGCTGCACGATGATCATACATTTGGATCATTTTGGCCTCAAGGAGCGGAAACATTACCTTTTTGGTTTTTATCCAACTTGGACCAACCTGTTTATATTTCAATTCTTTTAACTTTTTAGGGGATTTGAAAAGTTTAGCATCAAAAGACTGATGAAACATTAACATATATTTTATCCCCCACGGATTACCTCCTTCTTTGCGATTTTCATTAATCAAAACAGGGATTTTCTTGTAAACATTTTTGGTGAGAGTTGCATCCCTGTTTGAACGAAATACCGGACAAGTGTGCGTATTTGGATTTATCCGCTTAATATCTTCCGCAGAAAGTACAATATGACGATCCTTATCTCTAAGTTCTTCCACCTTGTGAGCAAAAAAAGCAAAGTCTATATTTTCACTTTGTCTTTCTGAACCGTTAAACAAAAGGACTGAAAATTTAAATCTCCCATCAACATCAGTAAAAATTTTCTTTCGGTTTTCAAAGTCATAAAGTCCATATAATGCTTTGGTGTTTACGAGCTTTCCAAAAAAATCCTTTGTTGTCTTACCAGTGGAAATTGCGGATGGCACAAGAATGCCTACTGCACCATCACCTGAAACAATTGTGTACGCAAGTTCTGCAAAAACTGAATAGGTATTAATGTCTCCTTTAGCCGTAAGAGGGTATCGTTTTGATTTGCGAACATAATCAATGGTTTTATCTGCTAATTCTTTTGCCTTTGAATAACGCTTATAAAGTTCAGGGTTATCTTTCTCTAAGTTTTCAATTAACTTACGACTTTGTGCTGCGTTAACAGTTTCGATGATATTGGGTGCAGAAAATGCGAAGAACTCTCGTTTTTTTAAATTTAGACGTTCCCACGGTGGATTTCCTATTACACAATCAAAGCCGGGGTTTTCTCTTGAAAAAATCTGAGGAAAAGTTTTTCCCCAGTCCATTGCTGATGAATGTACATTGGGGTCTGATACAAGGCTGTTGCCGCTAACTATATTTCTCGAAAGATCGGCAAGCGTTTTCCCTTTATCGGCTGAACGTATCCAAAGTGCCAGTTGTGTTATTTCAACCGCTTCCGGTGAAAGATCGACACCATAAATATTTTCATTCAGGATAATATTTGGGATTGCTTCTCGTAGCTCCTCAATATCTTCGCTTTGATGCGACAAGTGCTCTAAGGTATCTAAATAAAGTTCGTCAAGTGTTTCATAGGCTTGTATCAGAAATGCACCACTGCCGCAGGCAGGATCGACTATTTTAATGTTACGAAGTATCTCAAAGCATTTGTGCCAATACTCGACAATCTTCTCACCGGGTTCGGATGTCTCTGCCTGTTCTTTTGTTATTCCAAATTGTTTGGCAAGCTTTTCAAATCTCTCATCTGCTAATTTTTTTATCGTGTTATATGTTATAAAACTTGTAAACTCTTTCGGTGTATAATATATACCAAACTTTTTCCGCTCAGCAGACTTTTTCATCTTAGGGCTTTTTTGTTCGTCCTCTACTTGACCAAATAGCCCTCCATAACGAATCCTTTCGACATCATTAACCGACCGCTCGAATAAATGCCCCAAAACTTCAACATTTACTTCGTCACGGAAATCATAGGAACCTATATTCTTAAAAAAGTTGGTTCTTTCATCATCTATTTCAAGTTCGTCAACTTCAGGGTCTTTTCTAAACAACCCGCCATTATAAGGTGCAATATCTGCTTGCGGATTCCCCTTGTCAATGCTATGGAATAGATCGAGAAAGTTTTGCCATTTGGGATTTGTAACTCTTGAAAATGGCGACACTTCATCGCAGGCTTTTTTCAAAGAGTTATGTGGTAACAATCCTCTATCTTCACAAAACGCAATAAAGATCACCCGGTCCAGTAGTTTTTGCGTTATGTGGATTGCACTTTCAAGAGATTTGTTATGATGTTCAGATGTTAGATACTGAATCAAATTTATGCGATTTTCATGATAATACTTATAAAGACTTTCGCCGACTTCTTTTTCCTGATTTATTGACTTTTCTAATAAAATATCCACCCTTGGTTGCCTAAGTAATGTAGGCAGCAAACCATCCTTTTGGAAGATATAATAAAATTGCCTGAATATTTTTTCGTTGCTAAGTTCCTGAAGCGTAAAAAGCTCATAAGCCCTTTGAGTCTGATTTCGATTGTACAGTCTAAAACTTACATAGTTGCAAACAATTCCCCACTGACAATCCGGCAGTGCATATATATAATCCCAGCACTGCTGAACTGCTGTTCTGCCATTAGACCTGTCTCTATCTACATTGACTTTTGGCCCTTTAAGTTCAATCACTACCTTTGGCAAAACTTTTTGGCCATGTTTAAATAAACCAATAGCAGCATCAGCTTCTCCACCATTTATCGAATACTTCTGTTCAATTTCCCATGTCTCTTCATTTTCAGAAAAAACTTTATAACCCAGTGCTTTTCCGAATACATCTGTTATAAATTCTCCCTCTAAAGTAGTTTCTTTTCTTGTCTGAAGGTTCCCCTTTGCATCGATGTCAGCCCATTTACGAATTATTTCATAGGCATTTTTATAAGCATCATTATCAAATACTTGTTTGTTGTAAAGATTCTCTTCCAGAAGTTTTGGCAGGAAAAGCTTTTTTGATCTTCTATTGTCCCCATATCGAGCCGGATCAAGCTCACGAAATAAATAATTGCCCTTTGCTTTCAATTATAGTCCCTTCTACTAAAACTAAAGCTTCGTTTGCGGGTTATATGAATTGCCGTCCATTTTATAATCCTGCATAATCGCCTGCTCTCACGAAACAATTTGTAAATACCACCTTTTTCCCCGATACCACCACCAAAAATACTTGAGGTTCGTAAGGATAATACTCCTTTTAAAGAGGTCAAGCAAGGATTTTTTATCAAATATTGCATTTTGTACCATCAAAGGTTATAAAAACAAGCCAAAGTCAAACTTTTTATATTAAAACAACATGAATCACTGAATCAAAAAAACAGCTGTCTTGTGACCGCCAAAATTGGCTTGAAGTCTATCTGTAAAACAACTATAATAACATTCTTATAGTATAGAGATTTTATCAATAGTGTAGCGTTGCAGCAGGTAGGGTCGATGTCCTGTGTTTTGTGCTGTGAATAGTGCCTGAAATGCAGGAATTTGTTGTATAATGGCTGTTTTAGTGTCTTGCCGCAAAGAAGTAAAAGCCTGATTTAAAGGAAAAATAATGAGTGTAGATCT
>JAGLTN010000340.1 GCA_023135255.1 Planctomycetota bacterium | reverse complement strand
ATCTATCAGCAGGACCGACTTGATGTGCAAAGTCAAGAGCGCCTTTTTCGAGGAAGAATTTTTTCTGGCCTTCAGTGATAATTTCAAACATTAACTTTTCTGCAAATTTCTCGGTTAATTTAGTGCCTGTAGTATTTTTTAAAGAGCCATTGATTCTTAATTTTGGAACCATGCCTACTTTGAGGTGGAGGTCACTGGCGTCCACCTTGATTGCAGCTCTGAAAAATTTATTAATTTCCGGGTCATGATCAAGTATTACATGACTGCCTATCGGTTGTTCATCAATCACAAAAAACTCCTTTAGAATATTAAAACCTTGAAATAACAAATAGTTATAAAAAATATTATTTGTTAAAGCAGGCAATTAACAGTAAATAAATCATCATTACCCCTAAACCATCCTATTATAAGGCTTTGCATCGGTTTGTCAATAAGTGTACTTAAACAATAATTGTTTGTTTTTAGTTAAAAATGTGGATTGGGCGTTAGTTTACGTATTTTTAGCGATTTCGTCCGATAATTATTTTATTTTGTGAGCAAAAATGTGAGAAGCATGAAGATAGTTGCACTGATTGAGTCGTTAGCAGTAGTAACCAATGGACCAGAACTGATAGCAGGGTCTATACCTATTTTTCTAAACAAGAACGGCAGGAAAAGCCCTAATGTTGTAGCTACCATTATAGCTGAAAACATCGAGATGCCAAATGCCATAACTATCCTGAGATGCTTAGAGAATTCGATAGTTGCTGCGTTTTCATTGCCCATCAGGCTTGGCAGAAAGCTGCACACCACGGCACCAATTATTCCGCAGCAGATAGCAACGACTAAAGCAATTTTGACTTCACGCATAAAGACCTGCCCCAATCTTTCAGCTGCGAGGTGGCCTGTTGCAAGGCCTGAGATAACAATTGCAGATGTCTGGAGTCCGGCATTTCCACTTAAAGCACCGACCATCGGTACGAAAGGAATCGCTGAGGTAAATATTAATCCCATGCTGTCTAAGCTGAAGGCCTTGTGAAATAACATAATTACTAGAGCAGTTATTCCCGTGCCTATCAGACATGGCAGCAGCCAGGTCATTCTTACTCTTGCAGCATTGATACTCGAGACTGTTTCAAGCTCGTTCGCATCGGTACCAGCCATTGCGTAGAGGTCCTCAGCTGCCTCTTCTTCTGCGACTTCGATAATACGGTCAGCGGTAATTCGGCCTATAAGTTTATGGTGTCTGTCCAGTACGGGGACAACTATCAGGTCGTTTTTACTGAAGATATTTCGCACTTCTTCCTGGTCGGCGTCAGCGATGACATATATTGTGTCAGGGTCGATAAGCTTGCTGATTTTTGTATCTTCTGAGTTTATCAACAGTAGTCTTATACGTACGTCGCCGAGGAATAACCGGTGTTTATTCACAACGTATACGCTGTAGAAGTCCTCATCTAATTCAGCAGCGCGAATTTTATTTATTGCTTCAGCAATAGTTGCGTTTTCATCAACCGAGATAACTACCGGGTCCATAATACCGCCCGCGGAATCTTCAGAATACTGCATTAGTTTTTTTATCTTGGCAGATTCTTCCGGCTCCAACTGATCGACTACTTCTGCGATCCCTTCTTCCGACAGTTCCATGAGAACGTCTGCTGCGTCATCGGGGTCCATTTCAGAAACTAATGATGTTATCTCTTGCAGACTTAGTACATCGAAAAGTTCTGACCTGGTGGCTTCGTCAACTTTTTCAAGAATCTCGGCGGATGTTTCTTTGTCGAGGGAATCGAAAATAAGCCGAGACTCTTCGCTGTCGAAAGTTTCCACGATTTCAGCGATATCACTGCTTCGCCGGTCTTTGAGCAATTCTGCTATGAGAGCTCTGTTTCCTTGTTCAATCAAGGGTTCAAGTTGCTGCAACAGCTGTTTTTTTTCGTCTGACATAAGAGTAACCTCTGCTAATGTTGCTATTAAGACCAGCACTATCGGCAGGTTAAGCTAACTGAATTTTTATCATTAAGCAAAGGTTTTTTCGGCAATAATCCTCTATCTTGCTGTAATATCGAATATATACTACTCATAATTGAGTTTTCCCGTTTATCCGCGGGTATCACAATATACATCGGGATTATAACTTTTCTCGCGAAAATTTCTTACCCTGAAGGGTATAATAGTTTGCAGATGCGGGCTAAAAGTCTTTATAATTCGCCGATGATGTTTTATGGGCTTTCAAACAGAAGCTAAATAAAGTCAAAAAATATACTTGGATATTATCATGTTTTATTGTAAAATCACAAGCTGAATGAATATTTAAGGGTTTGAACAGGCTTTAAAGTGGTTTTCTGTTAAGGCATACATAATATGAAGAAATACATTTATCTTTTTTCAGCAATATTGGTTATCAGTGGAAGTTTTTGTCTGGCAGCACCTTCGCCGGCAATTGTGCAGTCAGCTCAGCAATGGACAGTAGATGTCAAGTATGAGCATCCACAGCAAATAATGATTCGTTTTGAGGGGCAAAGGCATCCGGTAAGATTCTGGTATATGATTATGACATTGACGAATGAAACCGGTGATGATGTTGATTTTTATCCCAAATGTGAGCTTATGACAGACACATTCCAAATTGTTCCAGCCGGTATAAATGTGCCGCCTTCCGTGTTTAATCAGATCAAACGTCGACATCAGAAACAATATCCGTTCCTTGAGTCTATCGATAAGACAAGCAGTAAGGTACTCCAGGGGCAGGACAATATAAAGGATGTTGCGATTATCTGGTCTGATTTTGCCCCGAAAGCAAAGAATGTAAGTTTCTTTATTGCCGGACTCAGCAACGAAACGATTGAATTAGATCATCCGACCGCTAAGGATGAAAATGATAATACAAAGAAAGTTTTTCTCAGGAAAACCCTTGAGCTTGATTACAAACTTGGAGGCGATCCAAAATTTCGCTCAGATGCGATTTTAAAATTCAAAGAGCAAAACTGGATTATGCGCTAAGAAGCAATTCTGTGCAGCGGTTTCGTTAGTTGGATGTCATTTTAATTATTTGAAGAACAATTAGGGTATTAATTTAAAAAGGAAAGATGTATGTCAGGAAAACAGACGATTATTGGAGAGGCTTTGCCGAATATCCCATGGCAGGATAAGCCGGCGGATTGCAAAAACGATGTTATTTGGCGTTACGACGCCAACCCGGTGATTCCCAGGAATCTTATTCCGTGCGCAAATGCGATATTTAACAGTGCGGTGGTGCCTTTCGAGGGTGGATTTGCGGGCGTATTCAGAGTTGATGACCGAAGCAGGCACATGGACCTTCACGCTGGTCGCAGTAAAGATGGTATCAATTTTGAGATCGATAATGAAACTATAAAATTCCAATGTGATGACCCTGAGATAGCTAATTCTATTGAGCGTTACGACCCCAGAGTTTGCCTGGTTGATGGTAAATATTACGTAACCTGGTGTAATAACTATAACGGTTACACTATCGGCGTTGGTTACACAGAGGACTTCAAAACTTTCCATCAGCTGGAAAATGCATTTTTGCCTTATAACAGAAATGGCGTATTGTTCCCGAGAAAGATCAATGGCGAATTCGTAATGCTGTCCAGGCCTTCGGATACAGGCCATACACCTTTCGGAGATATTTTTCTCAGTCGCAGTAAGGACATGACCTACTGGGGCAAACACAGATTCCTGTTTGGCTCAAGACGTGGCGGTGTTATGAGCTGGGAATGTACAAAAGTAGGTCCTGGACCAACCCCAATCGAAACTACTGAAGGTTGGCTGATGATTTATCACGGCGTACTGACAAGCTGTAACGGCTTTATATACAGCATGGGTGGGGCGATTCTTGATATTGATGAACCTTGGAAAGTTAAATATCGTTGCAAACCTTATCTGCTGGCACCACAAAGAGACTATGAGTGTGTTGGTGATACTCCTAATGTTTGTTTCCCATGTGCAGCCTTAACGGACGCACCTAGCGGCAAGATTGCTATTTACTATGGCGCCGCTGATACAGTGACAGGCCTTGCATTTGCTCAGGTCGATGAGCTGATAGCATACATAAAAGAAAACGCTGAATAAGCACATCTAAAAAAATAAAAGCGGATATGCCGACCAGTGTGTCCGCTTTTTTTATGCGCTGGTTATGATGTATAGCTCGTGAGTTGTGGAGTTTTGGGCTGCTTGTTTATATTTTGTCAAAGTCAAATTCGGGCGGTTCTCCAGGTCCGTCCTTTATAACTTTTTCAACTTCAGGCTCGTTTGGTTCAACTACTTTAACAGTTTTAACAGCTTTAGTTGTTGATTTGACTTTTTTAACTTTTTGGGTGTTTTTGATTATTTCAGCAATTAACTTTTCTGTTTGTATATTCTCCTTTGTTCCTACCAGTGAATGTATAGCGTTATACCAGAAGTCAAGATAAGCTGAATTGGCTAACTGAGAGCTTTCTTTGTAGCTACTTTTAGCAGACAGACCGTGGCGTATAATCCCCAGTGGAAGAGAGAGGAAACTTATAATCAGTATTCCAGCTAAAAAGCCGATGATACTGGAAGTTACGCTATCAAAAAGCTTTGGAAAAGACATTTCGTATTGGCTGGTAATAAATAGATAACAAGCGCCTTGAAGGGCTGTGAACACTGCTGCTGCAAGGCCGACTAAAATGACTGCTGCTCCGAAACTGCCTTCTAATGGCAACTTGTCAGCAATAACAGGGCCCAGAGATATAGCTAAATAAATTGAAACGACCAGATTGAACATGACAGACCAGGCGACGTAAAGCCCCATCCTGATAGCCATCCACGCAAAAAACAATCCAGCTATAATTCCAATAAGCATGACCATAAAATTACCCTAAAACCCGTTTAAGTTCATCCAGGCTTGTTATTCCTGAGACAACCTTTCTCAATCCTTGTTTCTTAAGATTAGATTTACCTTTTTCGTCACCGCTTTGCCTTAGCTTACCGATGTCGAGTTTTTCATTTGCGATAAGCGTTCTGAGATTGTCATCGAGACCAAGCATATCGCAAATAGCTATTCTTCCGAGGTATCCGGTTCCGTGACATTTTTCACAGCCGACACCTTCATAAATATTCAGGTAATTAATTTTTTTCTTTTTAAAGCTCGATATCTGTGCCTGACTGAGGTTAGCCTGCTGTTTGCAATTATCACAAAGTTTGCGCACAAGCCTTTGAGATATAAGCATGCTGAGACCTGTAGAGATAAGCAGCGGACTGACCCCCAAGTCGATCAATCTGACAATCGTAGCCGCATTGCTGTTACTATGTATTGTAGCAAGTACCAAATGGCCAGTTTGGGATGCCCTCAGGGCAATAGCTGCTGTTTCTTCATCTCGAATCTCACCAACACATATTACATCCGGGTCCTGCCTTAAAATACTCCTCAATGAATTTGCAAAAGTAATATTAGCTTTGGGGTTTACCTCGATCTGACTTGCCTGAGGCATAACATATTCTATCGGATCCTCAACCGTGATCACATTGCGCCGGTTGAAATCAATTTCATTTAGCATGCCGTACATAGTGGTAGTTTTTCCGCTGCCGGTAGGCCCACACATCAGTATCATGCCGGAAGGTTTTTTCATCGCACCTTCAATGATTATCGCTTGTTTTTTTGAAATACCGATGTTATCAAGTCTGAATCGATTTGCACTCTGGTTGAGTACCCTTATAGAAAGCTTCTCGCCATTTAAGACGCCCGCGCTGGCTACCCTGAAAGAAACATTCCCTGTAATTGTTTTGGCGGTAAAAGCTCCGTCCTGAGGCCTTCTTCTTTCTGCTATATCCATATTGGCTACTGCTTTGATACTGTTAACTACTGCCTGACAGGTATCTGTTTCTAACTGATCTACGATTCTCAATACCCCGTCTATCCTGAGCCTTACCGTAGATACCGAGTCATCTTTCGGGTCTATAAGGATATCGCTTGCGTTAAGTTCAAGCCCTTTCCATATTATTTCCGTAGTAAGGTCAAGAACCTGCAAATCTCTGCTCGATCTGCCATGGCTGTAGATTTCTTTAATGTTTCTTCCAGCTGAATCAAAGAGATTAATCGAGAATTCGTCGTTGCTCTCTTCTTTTTTGTATATGTTCGCAATAAAGTCTTTTAAAAGTTCAATTATGCTGCTTTGGCTTTGAGACGACTTTTTTATCAGGTCGATGAAAAGAAAAAGGGCGAATGCGATCGGTCCCAATAGCAAAGACATCAAAGCTGCGATTGTTTTTTTGTCTTTTGGCACTAATAAGCTGTACTGGCTTCGCTGAGCAAGCCAAAGGCACAGGAAAAACCACCCTATTAGTAATGCCATTTTGACAGGACTAAAAACTAAAGTTTGCACCAATTTCCTCTTTTACAATGTAATATTAACTAAAAAACCTCTTACTTTATGGCAGGAATAATAACACAGTTCCTATTCAAACACAAGTCGTATTTTTTAGAATTTTGATATAAAACTTTTAATTAATATGTAATTGAATTAATCTTTTTTAACAGCGTCTAAGCATTAATTATTTCAATTCTTCAAGATCGCTGAGGTCTCCAAGTTCGTCCAGGTCGAGAAAATCACTCCCTTCAACCAAGTCCTCGGCTGGTATATCTTCAGTCTCAAGGTCGCTTAGCGGAATATTTTGTTTGTCCTCTTTAGACGAATCTTCTGTTTTGGGGGGCATATTTTCAGCTTTTTGGGAAAACAGTTTTCCATTTTCCGGTAATTTAGGGTTTTTCAGAACAGATGGTTCATTGTCTATCTGGATGACAAATACCAAAGGCCCTATTTCTATCGAGTCACCGGGGTTAATTGTGGTTTCTTTGATTAATTTGCCGTTGACCAGGGTTCCATTGCGTGAATTAAGGTCGCGGATGGTCACAACGCCTGATTTGCATATTAATTTGCAGTGTTTTTTGGATACTGACATTACGGGTATCTGAAAATCACAGTTGTGGCTTCTGCCTATGGTAACAGTGCTCCGCTTAACCGGAAATGACTTCCGGCTGCCGTCTTTTTTAAACAACACCATATTTATGTCCATATACTCTCCTCGTAAAGCTCTAAAGTAAGGATATTATATGATAAAATGCTCAAAATTACAATAAATAAATTAATGAACTTTTACAATTGACGGATGAATTATAGGTTATAATCTGGTTGTTGGTTTATATTTGCAGTGATATAATTGATTTTCAGCTCTTTAATGAGCGATATCTTGACAAAACCGATAGCCGTAGCTATACTAAACCGATAATTAAAAAGGATTTAGGATATTGGACAAGGATTTATGGTAAAAGCAATACTGCCTGATGGCAGCATAAAAGAAATCGAAAATGGCACTACTGTTTTCGAGTTGGCGCAGCAAATAGGTATTTCTCTTGCAAAGTCGGCCTTGGCGGCCAAAGTTAATGGTGAATTGGTTGATCTCTCGGCGAAAATCGAATCAGATGTCTCTGTGGAGATAATAACAGCTAAAAGCGAGCAAGGTCTTGAAATAATGCGACACAGCTGTTCTCACGTAATGGCTGAAGCGATTTGCAGTATCTGGCCTAAAGCAAAGCTTGTCTACGGTCCTGTAGTCGAAGATGGTTTTTATTATGACATTGACCTCGATGAAACTATCAGACCTACTGATTTCACAAAAATTGAGAAGAAAATGTCACAGATCGCCCAATCTTCTCGGCCTTTCATCAAAAAAGAAATGTCCCGCTCTGAAGCTCTCGAGAAGATGACCGGCGACAAGTACAAGATAGACAATATCAACCGTGCCGATGGTGATACCATGACTTTTTACAGTCACGGCGAAGATGGCTTTGAAGACCTCTGCAGGGGGCCTCATGTCCCAAGTACTTCTAAAATAGGTAGTTACAAGGTTATGTCCGTCGCCGGGGCTTACTGGCATGGAGATGCTACCCAAAAGATGCTTCAAAGGGTTTACGGCACAGCCTGGGTGAGTAAAAAAGAGCTTGCTGATTACCTTTTCCTGCTCGAAGAAGCCAAAAAAAGAGACCACCGTGTCATAGGCAAACAGCTTGATTTGTTCAGCTTTAATGATGCGGGTCCTGGTTTTGCGTTTATACATCCTAATGGAATGGTCATCTGGAACGAAATAGTTGATTTCTGGCGTAGTGTGCATGAAAAATATGACTACAGCGAAATAAAAACACCAATCATGCTCAACGAGAAACTTTGGCACAAGAGCGGACATTGGGATAATTACAAAGAAAATATGTATTTCACTGATATTGACGGCGTTGGATATGCTGTCAAGCCGATGAACTGTCCCGGTGGGTGTCTCGTTTTCAAAAGCAAACAGCATTCCTACCGTGATTTCCCATTGAGAGTTGCAGAACTGGGATTAGTGCACAGGCATGAAGCCAGTGGTGTAATGCACGGTCTTTTCCGAGTAAGACAGTTCACTCAGGATGATGCTCACATTTTCTGCACCCCTGAGCAGATAGAAGCGGAAGTCATTGGTGTTATTGAGCTTACGTTCGAGCTTTATAAAGCTTTCGGCTTTGATGACATCCGTATTGAGCTTTCTACCAAGCCTGAAAAGCACATAGGTGCTGATGATATCTGGGATGTCGCAACAAATGCACTTACCGCGGCAATGAAGCATAAGAACATTGATTTTCAGGTAAATAAAGGCGATGGCGCTTTCTATGGCCCGAAGATCGATTTCCATATTCGCGATTGTCTAAAGCGTTCCTGGCAGCTTGGTACCATTCAGCTTGATTTCTCCATGCCTCAGCGTTTTGAGCTTGTTTATACCGACAAGGATAATACCGAAAAAGCTCCGGTTATGATTCACCGTGCAGTTCTGGGCTCTTTTGAGAGGTTTATCGGTATATTGATAGAGCATTATGGTGGAAATATGCCGATCTGGTTGGCACCTACCCAGGTTAAAATATTGACTATCAGCGAAAAATCTAATGAATATGCTCAAAAAGTCTATGATCAACTTAAAAAGGCATCTTTGAGGTGTTCCCTGGATACGTCGAATGAGAAAATCGGTGCAAAGATCGCAAAAACCCATTGCGAAAGGGTTCCTTATGTGCTCGTTGTTGGGCCTAAAGAAGCTGAAAATAATGCTGTAAACGTAAGGATTAGGTCGATAAAAGAAAATAAAACTATTGCGATGGAAGAGTTTTTATCTGTAGCAAAAGCTAAAATAGCAGAAAAAATCGTTGATTTAGCGTTTTAATACTGTAAAACGTAAAAAAGTATTTGAATTAATTTTAGAAAGGTAAGGTGATTACTTATTAGTAAGCAAGGTTTGAAGGTGAATGGTGGAATCAAAGCAAGACAAGTTCGCCTTATAAATGAAAAAAATGAACAAGTCGGGGTTGTTGATCGATATGAAGCTCTGAGGGTTTCTCAGGATGCCGGTCTTGATCTTGTCGAGGTTTCTCCCAATGGTGACCCTCCGGTTTGTCGGGTTATGGATTATGGTAAATGGCTCTATGAGCAGAAAAGAAAAGCTCGTGAAGCTCATAAGAAAACTCGCAGTACCTCTCAGGTGCTCAAAGAGATCAGACTCAGACCTGAGACCGACCCGCATGATTTAGGGATAAAGCTTAAGAAAGCACGTCAATTTCTTGAAAAAGGCTATAAAGTTCAAATTACCGTCTTTTTCCGTGGCAGGCAGATGTTGCATAGAGACAGAGGTTTTGAAATTCTTAAAAACATCGCTGAGACGATGGAAGATTGCTCCAAGGTAGAAAGGCCGAGTAAAATGGCTGGAAGACGCATGACATTGCTGCTTGGGGCAAAGTAACTTAAATGTATACTGATCCCAATTGAATTT
>JAGLTN010000034.1 GCA_023135255.1 Planctomycetota bacterium | reverse complement strand
AAGTTATTTAACCGCGGATAAACGGAAAAATTTAATTGAGATCAGTATAAGTCTGTAAAAGAGGATGCTATGTTAAAAATAATGAACAAAAAAAGCCTTATAACATATTTGGGATGCTTTCTTGTTATCAGCCTGGTTGCTGTTGGTAATGAAAAAACAATCGATGGCTTTGACCCATTCGGCAATGAGCTTGTTGACAGTGAATCAGAAATTTCTCAACAGAAGCCCGAGGCTGGGCCTGTGATACCGCAGGTACAATTCAACAATAATGACATATCAATGGCATTTCAAATCATCAGCGATGCCACAGGATGGAGTATATTCCCCACCGATACGGTCAGCAGAGCTAAAATAAGCTTATGGGCTAAAAATGTCACCGCTGGCAAACTGCTCGATACGATTGTCACCAACGCGGGGTTTATTTATCATCGCAAAGGTAAAGTTATCAGCGTTATGACATACGAGGAATATATGCAAAATTTTGGTTTGGCAAAAAAGGTGTTCTCACTAAAATTTGCAAAAGCAGCTTCAATCGAAACAGCTATTAAGCCTTTTCTGTCTAAACTTTCAAAAAGTGTGATCTATAAAGAAACAAATTCAATTATCCTTTATGAAAGCAGCGGAAACCTGAAATTCATTGAAGAAATAATAACTACACTCGACAGCCCTGCTGAGGATACCGCTATAGAAGTAATAGCGCTTAAGTACGCGAACAGCGTAGAGCTGGCGAACGTTTTACAGCTAATATTTTCAGAAAAAATTCAGCAAAATCAAAACACAAAAAAGATCAGCGGTAAAACGAGTTCAAAAAACATATCAGTAGAAAGCTCAACTGCTGTTTATCCTGTTGAACAAACTAATCAGCTTGTGATCGTTGCCACCGGGGAAAAATTCGAGGAAATTAAAGCGATAATAGATAAGGTAGATATCTTCGATGACAATGTGCTGCTGGAAGTGATAGACCTCGATTATGCAGATTGTGAGGAAATCGCTGTGACCCTTCAACAACTCTTTGGCACAAATGAAAAGAATGACAGCAGCAAAAACATTTTGGCATTAAACAGTTCCCGCCTGGAATCATCTGCTGATAAAACACAAAACATCGCAGGAAACGCAACACTAAGTCCTCAATCTCAGGTGCAGGTTTATCCGATAGCAAGGACAAATCAGCTCATCATCCAGGCAGTTCGCTGTGATGCTGAAAGGATAGAAGCTCTTATAAAAAAGCTCGATAAATATATTGAGCCTATAACCAAAAATTATCAATTCATCTATGTCGATGCCTCGGAGATATTTTCAGGCTTACAGCGAATTGTCGGCCTATCAGGGCAAAGCAATGACAATAACCGATCCCGCAAAGGTGACGGAAGTACGAACGGGGTAAATCGAAGCGGCATAACGCTGGTTGAAAAAACGAACTCCATCCTGCTGACCGGGCCTCCTGCGATCCATAGAATAATGACATCCATAGTCGAAAGCATTGACAAACCAGGCTCTTATGAAGCAGGTATGATAAAAATATATAAGCTTGAAAACGCTGACGTCGACGAAGTCGCTAAAATAATATCAGAGCTTATACAAAGCGCCGACAGCAAAAACGAAAAAGAAAAGACTACCCATGCGAAATTCGCAGGGAAAACTTCACCTTCGCCGAACAGCAGCAGTAATACAGAAATGGCAGAAACCGAAGAATTCGTTCCCAAGATCGAAGCAAGGGTCTCTGTCAGCAAATCAACCAATTCGATCGTCGTTCAGGCAACCGCCCGGCAACACCGTGAACTTGAAAAACTCATCAGCCAACTCGACAAACGCAGAAAGCAGGTTCTTATTGAAGCGATGATCGTGGAAATATCCCAAAGCGATGACTTGAATCTCGGCGTAGAGTTAAGCAGTGCGTCAGGTGATGCATCGATTTTCAGCAGCTTTGGTTTGTCCACCGGTCTAAATACAAAATCAGGCACAAGAGATATCACTGTAAGCCCGGGCGGAACCGCTTCTATTTTAAGCCCCGGCAGTATTCAATTGATAATACAGGCTCTGAAATCCGATGGCAAAGCGAGAATAAGTTCATCTCCGCAGATACTCGTAAACGACAATGCGGTCGGCTTTATTAACAGCATCGCAGAAGAACCAACCATGCAAACGAACCAGGGTGAAACGACCACAACAACATCGTTTGCAGGATTTGTAGAAGCAGGGACACAATTTGCCATCACTCCGCACATCAGTGAAAATGATTACCTTCGGGTGGAATACCAGATCACCCTTAACTCTTTCGGCGCAAAGCCTACCGACCCATCAATCCCACCACCAAGAAATACAAGCAGCATACAAAGTGAAGCAACTGTTCCTAATGGCTATACTATTGTCGTTGGCGGGTTGCAGACTTCGGATGAAATTGGAAACGTGGATAAGATCCCCCTGCTTGGTGACCTTCCCATTGTAGGCTGGGCATTTAAAAAAACTGTTAAAGAAAAGCAATACAAAACTACTTATCTGTTCATTACGCCAATCATAATGGAAAGTGACAACTTCAATGATCTGAAAGAAATAAGCGATAAAAAAATGGAGGAAATCCAGCAGGATGAACAAAAAGAATAACCATCGTGACATTAGAGAAGGCCTTGAAGATTCATCTATCAGGGTACTGACCGCTATACCGGTATTTAACGAATGCCGATATGTCAGCCAGATAGTTTCCGCGGTTAAGCAATTCTCAGATGAGATTCTGGTTATAGATGACGGCAGCACTGACGGAAGCCAAATATGGATAAGCAATTGCCCTTTCATAAGAAAAATAATTCATTCTGACAACCAAGGCTATGGCCAAAGCATTATCGACGCCATCGATTACGCACAAAAAAACGAATTTCACTGGCTGATTACAATAGACTGCGACCACCAGCATCAGCCCGAATGTTTGCCCCGATTCTACGATGAAATTAAAAAAGACAGCTGCGATATAATCAGCGGATCAAGATATTTAGCCCCTGAAAACAAGGGGACACTTACCCCGCCGAGAGATCGTATCACAATAAACAAAAGGATAACTTCTTTACTGAATTG
Organism: Planctomycetota bacterium; assembly: GCA_023135255.1. GTDB lineage: Bacteria > Planctomycetota > Phycisphaerae > Sedimentisphaerales > Anaerobacaceae > JAGLTN01. The sequence goes on along the minus strand of JAGLTN010000034.1, from coordinate 2,580 downwards.
CTGGTTCAACCTGAATATTACTGACGCTTTTTGCGGCTTTAAGGCATATAAAGTGGCTTCTCTGACAAGCCTTGATCTTACCGAAAAAGGCTACGCGATGCCTTTACAATTCTGGATACAATCTGCCAGAGAAAAACTTGAAATAACAGAGATCAAAGTGCCCCTGATATACCACGATGAGGAAAGAAACTTTGCAGGTGAACTCGAAGACCCGAGATGCAGGATGAATTATTACATGCAGACAATAATGCAGGAGCTTGATGGCTATGAAAATAAAAACACTTGAACAATTAGAAATACCATCTGAAAAAAACGCTATCTTCGTAAGTCCGAAATATTCCAGCTGGCGAGAGATGCTTGACTATAATCTGGCAACAGGTTCCGATTCACAAGATAAATCAACCGCCCGCAGCCAGCTATTGAATATCGCTCGCGTATATACATCTCAACTGCTGCCTGGTTTTTACAATCAACCAAAAACCGCAAATATAATCGTCACTGGACATCAGCCGATCTGGCACCATCCGGGAATATTAGCTAAAAATATTATAGCAAGCAAATTTGCCAAGCAATCCAAAGGCTTGTGCATTCAGCTTGTAGTAGACCATGACATTGGCGACAGTGATATGGTTTTGCCTTTTTCAAACCATGATAAAACGCTGGATTTTATAAAAGTACCTGTTGAAAAAAATCAGCGGAAGATACCTTTCGAACTCAGAAGCAAACCTGACTTAAAAATGATAAACGATCTCATCGGCTCTATCGCCAAAAATTGTCCTGAAAATTTTTGCTGCCAATTATGGTCCGAACATTTGAAAAAACATCCACAAATAAGTTTCGCACTTAAAAATGCAGGTGACGTTATTACGTCTCTGCAGGCAGTTCTGAATAAAGCATTGGGCATTGAAATGCTCTATTTACCCACATCGCTGATGTCTGAGAACGATAGTTTCTTTAAGTTTGCAGGGGCGATAATAAAAAACTATGAAAAATTCACTGATATTTACAATGACGCTGTTTCAAAAAACACCACACACAGCAATTGCAAATTTTTAAACGTTGATAGTTCGGGGAAGACAGCACTTCCATTTTGGCTTGTGACGGTTTCGGGATTAAGAACCTGCATGTATGCAAAAACAGGCTCTTCCACGATCACAATCTCGACTATGAGCAGAGAGCTTGGCGCAATTGACTTGGCTGGTAATAAAATCCAGCAATTAAAAAATATCCTGAGCAAACATCAATTATCTTTAAGACCAAAAGCTGTCACGATGATGCTTTTTGTGAGGCTGTTCTTGTCTGATCTTTTTATTCATGGCACAGGGGGAGGCTCATATAAAAAAATAACCAACTTTATTCTGGACAACTATTACAATCTGAAAAAAACAGATGCCGCAATTGCAACCGCCACCGCTTGGCTACCATTATTGAAAGAGTCCCCTCTGCAGTGTGATATAAAAACTTTAAACCAAAATATTCGCAAAATCTACCATAGCCCGGAAAAATACATCGATAAAACACTGCTGGAAGATGACAGTATAAAAAAAGCTATCGAAATAAAAAAGAATATGATCCGCCAGGCCTGCGACCTGAACAAATCCGCACAACAAAAACAAGACGCCTGGAAAAATATTAATAAGATCAATAAAAGGCTCATAAAGTATGCTCAGCCTTCTATAAAAAAGTTCGAAGAGAAGATTCAACTTGCTAAGCAATTTCAGCATACCACAGAAGTTCTGAATTATCGTCAATTCTTCTTCGGCCTATTTTCCGAAAGCTTCCTGAAAGATTTCTCAAAGCCTGAAACGGAAATATGACCTGTTAAAGGAAATATAAAATGCAAAACGTTTTGATAATAGCACCTCACCCTGACGACGCTGAACTGGCAATGGCGGGGACAATAGCAAAGATGACAGGCTCAGGTCTAAATGTCACTATCATAGACCTGACAGATGGCGAGCCAACGCCTTTCGGTTCAAGACAGATCAGAAAAGAAGAAGCCGCTCGTGCAACTAAAATACTCCAGGTAAAAAAACGCAGCTGTTTGAACCTGCCAAACCGATATCTTTACCCTACGCTTAAAAACAGAAAAAAAGTTGCGGAGGCAATAAGAATTTTTCAGCCTGATATTTTGTTTGGTCCTACTGAGCCGGATTGGCACCCGGATCACATTGCGGCTGTGAAATTAATCGATGGTGCGAGATTTGAGGCAAAGCTATGCAAAACCAGATTGGCGGGTAAGCCTCACTGGACTGCAAAACGCTTCGGCTATTACAGTCCACATCGCTTTGACTATCCGGTGCCGAGCTTTATCGTAGACATCACAGACTACTGGGACGTGAAAACAGAATCCATAAAAGCGTATCAAAGCCAGATAAAAAATCATCCGCCAAACACAATATCCATCATTGAAAAAACTGAAATAGTATGCAGGTATTTTGGTCAGTCTATCGGCGTAAAATTCGGCGAACCATTTTTCAGCTATCAGCCTCTCTCCGAGAATCTACCCTTCAGGGTAGTAAATGCTCGCGAATAAATCCGTAACTTGTTATTTTTGAATTATTTACCCGCGGATAAACG
>JAGLTN010000339.1 GCA_023135255.1 Planctomycetota bacterium | reverse complement strand
TTTACTACCCTTAAGGGTATAAAATATTAAAATTACACATAAAGATTATTAATCATCCATTAATTCATATCTGCGCCCAGGTCTGCGTTGAGATGACCTGCTGTCCTCTTGCTCCTCTTCAAATTCCGAAGCTTTGGGAGCATCTTTCCACACGAACTTAGCTTTCAAAATAAACCAGTTGTCATGCACCTCGTAAACAGCCTTGCCTCTCCTGTCATATACAGGCTGACCCTCTTCATTCAACTTGACCTGCTGACTTATTACTTCACCTGTCATAGAATCAACTAAAACACCGGCATCTTTGCCTTTTTGCCTGTTTTTACTTTTCGCAGCGACATTTTCTTTCTTCAAAACACCGATATTGTCCGGCATTTTAGTGCTTTTAGAATCTAAAGTCACCACACCGGTAGAACTGCTGAAATGCTGAGGATCTGTTTTGCCGAAAAGCACAAAAGGGCTGTTTCCGTCTACGATCTCATCAAGATGCATCAGTCGGGTAATAAAACCCCATTTCTCAGGATTGTTCTCTACTGCTACCGGATCAAGCAGTTCATTGATGTTGCGGTAAGGACTATAACCTGTAATCGTAACTATAAAACCTGCACCACCCAATTCCTCTTCCGGCTGTTGCATTTGCTCTTCTTCATCATCACGACGAGACCTCCTGGAATCCTTTCTAAGACGACCGCCTCTGGGCTCAGCATATTCCATCTCTCTCTCGTAGCTCGGCGTCCTGGTTTTTTTAGTGATCTTACCGGTTCCAAAGGCCGCCATTTCAACATCGGCGACAAAGTCAGCTGTGAAACTCGTTACCAAAAGCTGCTTACGCTGCTTACGAGGTACAGACAAAATTAAATCTATATCCTTGTTAGCAAAAGCTTCGTAAAGTTCTTTCTGCTGTGGATTATTTTTTGCGTTAGGCAGTGCATTAATTATAGTTTCATGAAGCCTGGGTATAACATCACGGTATGAAAATATCGCAAAACTGCTGTCAAGTGCCTGCCTGGCTTCTATAGCCTTTTCATGCTGCAGCTGGACATCTAACCTGGCTTTTTTTACATCGCGAACCAAATTGTCAACTTTACGTCTCTGGGACGCATTGCCGTTATAGCTGACTCTATCTAAATTAGCCCTCAGAAGGCTTGCAACCGAAACAGCCAGCAGCATACATGCCGCCAGGATAAAAAATTTGGTCTTGTTCTTCCAGTTCATCTGCCTTGCAATTTTCGTAGGAAGCAAATCGCTTTCTATCCTCGCCAGACCAAGCCCCTGCAAAGCCAAGCCATAAACAACCGCAAAATCATTTACATTTTCATGAAATTTAGCCTGGTCAGACGGATTAACTTTAAGTTTTTTGAATGAATCCGGGCTTTCAACTGGTATCTGCAACGTCTGCTGCAGGTATTTCAGCAACCCACGCATTTTAATTCCGCCACCCAGTGCTATAAGCTTTGTAAAACTCGTATCAGGATTGGAACTGCTGTAAAAACCAAGCGATCTTTGAACTTCTGATGCGAAATCAGTGAAAACCGGTTTCATCGCCTGGAATATCTGTCTGGCATACTTGCTCATAGCTGCTGTGCGTTTGAGCTTCTCTGCTTTAGTAAAATTCAGCTTAAATGCATCAGCGATAGCGCGGGTAAACGCATTACCTCCCATAGGGATACTTCTTTGCCATACTAAAGATTTGGTGCATACTATAAGGTCAGAATTCTCAGCACCTATATTGATGACGACAGTAGCTTTGGTGTCTGATTTCGTAAGCTCCGGGCGGTCATAAACAAGGTAATTGTAAAGAGCCATCGGAACCATCTGAACACATGAAACCTGTAAGTTTTCACGGGAGAAATACTCTAACTCAGATGTCACAATATCAGTCTTGATTGCGAACAAACCAACCTTGGCTTCCGGATCATCTGGCTCTGTCATCAACTGCCAATCCCACTGCACATCATTCATGTCGAACGGTATCTGCTGAGCAGCTTCATATTTAACCATTTCCGGTATTTGCTTTTTATCGAAAGGCGGAAGCTTTACAAAACGTGCAAAACTGTTTTGCCCAGGCACTGAAACAATAATATTATCTTTGCCGATATCGTTACTCTTGACAAACTGACGAACAGCAAATGCTATCAATTCCTCACGCTCGGTCGGCTTAACTCCACTACCCGAAAGTATCTTACCATAATTGATGCACTCAAAGCCTGTAACTTCAATGCCCCGGCTTGTATCCGTAAGACGCAATGCTTTCAATGCATTATTGCCTATGTCTAACGCCCAAACCGAACCAGTTCCTGATGCCATATCAAACCTCTTGATCTATAATTTCTTTCAACTGCAAAAGTTGATTACTCTTGTAAATAAACAACAACCATTATAAATTATACCGTACTATGAATACTTTTTCTATAAATACCCTTGGCTGTAAAGTCAACCAATACGAATCTCAGCAGATCAGACAGCTGCTCGAAGACCAAGGTCTAAACCAAGTCTGCCTGCAACAGAAACCCGACTTGGTCGTCGTTAACACCTGCTGCGTCACAAAAACCGCATCCGCAAAATCAAGGCAATTTGTACACAAGGCCCAAAAGTTAAGCCCCCATGCTAAAATTATCCTTTGCGGCTGTCTGCCAGCTGTTAATATCGGCGAATTAGACAACTTGGGCAAAAACGTCCAACTCGTAAAATATCGTCAAAACCTTGCAGCTACCTTAGAGCAAATAGTTGTTAATACTTCACAAATAGATAAACCTATCGGAAGTAGAACACAAAATGACAGTAAAATCAAGGATAAAGAATCGCTCAATCACTCGAAATTACCCCCTTTAACCCGCTTCAAAGGCCAAACCAGAGCTTTTTTGAAAGTTCAGGATGGTTGTGATGGCTGCTGCACATACTGTATCGTCCCAAAAACCAGACCCGATTTGTCCAGCATATCTATGGAAAATGCACTTAACGAAGCAAAAAACCTCGTTATTGCAGGCCATAAAGAAATAGTCATTACCGGTATTTCCCTCGGCGCTTATGGTCTGGATACCGTAAGAAAAATCAAATGGCCGAAAAAAGAAAATGAAAATTTTATCGAACTTGTCGAAAACATATCTAATATTCCAAACCTGAGCAGAATAAGATTAAGCTCACTCGAACCAGGCGACGTAACCGAAAAATTACTCGACATCTTCCGCAAAAAACCTAACCTTATGCCTCACCTGCACTTATCATTACAATCAGGCTCAAAGAATATCCTAAAAAGAATGTGCCGACAGTACCGCCCTGCTGACTTCCTGAAAAAGATTGAAATGATAAATTCAAAACTCGACAACCCCGCGATAACGACAGATATAATAGTAGGCTTTCCCGGGGAAACAGAAGAAGACTTCCGCCAAAGCTTTGAGTTAGCACAAAAAGCAGCATTTTCAAAAATACACGTTTTCAGCTTCTCACCCAGAAAATTTACCGCTGCTGTCAAGCTCTCAAAAATCTATGGTCCGGTAAAGCCGCAAATAATAAAAGAGCGATCCTCCGCACTTAGAGACCTTAACAGCCGTCTGGAGTCCGCATTTCGTGACAAATTTATTGGCAAAGTAGCTAATGTCCTGATCGAAAGCACCTCAAATGGCTTTGCATTCGGAAGAACGGAAAGATACTTCATTGCCCAAATCCCCAACGCTGATAAAAAAATTAAAAAAAACGACATCGCAAAAGTTAAGATAGTTAAAAACGAAAAAAATAATGTTCTCGCGGAATTATACTGATCCCAATTGAATTT